>NZ_RZOL01000004.1:0-56052 GCF_004022985.1 Mesorhizobium sp. M7A.F.Ca.ET.027.02.1.1
ACATAAGGGTCGTGCGAAGGCGGCGCGGCCTCATGCACGGCAGCCATCACGCTCTCATAGGCCTGCGGCCCGGTGATCGCCAGCACATTGGGGTGCTTTTCGCGAATGACGTCCGGCTCGGCGCCCAGGCAACCGGTGACGATCACCCGGCCGTTTTCCGAAAGCGCGGAGCCGATGGCGTTGAGCGACTCGTCGCGAGCGGAATCGAGAAAGCCGCAAGTGTTGACGACGACAAGGTCGGCGCCGTCATGCTTGCGGGCGATTTCGTAACCTTCGGCGCGCAGGCGCGTGATGATGCGCTCCGAATCCACAAGGGCCTTCGGGCATCCAAGACTGACAAAACTCACGCGTGGAGCGGACATAGAGCGTTTCCGGGCTTTTCAGGATTGCCGGCGCAGTACCACACTTATTGCGGCATTGGTATGGGCACGCCCGCGATGCGGCAAAACGCACGGCGGTCTTGCTTCCACGGCGTGAAGATGCCGATGTCCGCCAGCCTCAGCCGACCGCACCGTTTACATGCGGCCAAACCTCCACCGCGCCACGATAGATCATGTCCACAGCCACATAGAAAATGATCAGCAGGCCGACATAGGCAATCCAGCGGTGGCGATGCAGCAGCTTGGCAATGAAAGTCGCGGCCAGCCCCATCAGGGCGATCGACAGCACCAGGCCGATGATCAGCACCGGAAAATGGTCACGCGCCGCTCCAGCCACCGCCAGCACGTTGTCGAGCGACATCGACACATCGGCGACGACAATCTGCAAGGCAGCCTGGCCAAGGGTCTTGCGCTTCGTCTTGCCGGCGACCGCCTGGTCGTTGTTGAGGTCCGAATTCGACAGTGCCTCGGTCGCTTCCAATTCATCGGCATGGGACGTACGCAACTCGCGATACATCTTCCAGCAGACCCACAGCAGCAGGATGCCGCCGGCGAGCAGCAGGCCGACGATCGCCAGCAGCTTGACGGTAATTGCGGCAAACCCGATGCGCAGCACCGTTGCCGCCACCACGCCGAGAAGAATCGCCTTCTTGCGTTGTTCGGCAGGCAGGCCGGCCGCGGCGAGGCCGATGACGATCGCATTGTCGCCAGCCAGCACGAGGTCGATGGCGATGACCTGGAGCAGGGCGGTCAGACTGGCAGCGCTGAAAAAAATGTCCATCGACAGGAAGCCCTTGCTGATTTGCCGAGTGTTCGTCGATTATCCAGAGGCCCTAACTTGGTGGTCCCCTGGCGTCAAGGGATCACGCGTGGCTGCATCACCGAAGGAGCGTTGCGTCAAGCCGGATCAGGCTTTGCGGCACTCGCCGACAGCCGGGCAAAACCATGGCCGATCACAAATCAATCGTAGAGATTGTACTTTGCCCAGTCGGCTTCTGGAATCTCGTCCCCGATCCGGTAACGGAGCTGCAGAACTTCCATATGGTCCGGCGCGGTCTGGCACTTGAATTTCAGCCGGTACCACTGCCCCTTGCTGCGAAACGCAGCACCCGGGCTCTTGATTGCATCGGCACCCATCTCGGGCGTGGCGAAGGCGTAGGCGACGACGCGATCGGCTTTGAACTTGCGATCGTCATGGGTGATGCGGTCGAGCACTTCGGCGTCGCAACGCTGTTCAAGACGGGTTTGGGGATCGAGTTTCATCAGACCGGCGCGCAATGCATCGTCCATTGCGCTGGCTGGAAAACTCAGTGTCACTGACGCCAAGGCGGTCATGCAGAGCTTCTTCATGGGCGGGACAACCAACATATTTTGTCGGAGAAATCAACCGAGCGAACCGCCTCGGACGCCGCGGGAATCTTCAATCATATGGCCGGTGCGTTCAAAATTGCGTGTCGGGATTCGTCGTGCGATGCCTGCGGCCAACGGACCAAAGACGCACGGCCGGCATCGGTGAGATCGTAAAGGCCGCGGTCGACGCGCGCGAACCAGCCATAGACATTGTGCTGCAGGATTTTCGGCGCGATCGGCGTCACCGCCTTCAGATCTCGCGGCCGCCTGGGTCCGTCCGCCATGGCGGCAGCGCAGGCGAGGGCGCTTTGGCGATAGGCCGTCATGATCGGATTGCGCGATCCTCCTCCGGCAACCGGATCGCCGCGACGGCGCTGGTGCTCGTCGACCAGACGAGAGCGCCGGCGGGCATTCTTGCGCGGCGCCAGCTCGATCGGGCTGAGAAGCACTTCGACCCGGTCCGTCCCGGTCACACCGAGCAGGCCGAAGCCAAGACGGCGGCAGAGATTGCGGAACCTGGCATCGCTTTCGCGGCCCTTGCCGCGGGCCGACATGCGCGCGGCCAGCCACACCTCGTCGCAGGCCGCCGCGCGATCGACACCTTGCAGCACCAGTTCGAGATTGAACTGCAGCTTCAACTCGCAGATGACGACAACCGGCGGCTCCCCCTCGCGCAACGCAACGACATCGCAGCCGCCGATCTCGCCTTTGACGACGAAGTCGAGGCTTTCGAGGAACCGCTTCACCGGCGCATAGAGTGAGGTTTCGTTCATGCCTCAAGGTTTAGCCGATTCGACGCGAAAAGCCTTCCCGGGGTTCGTCGTTCCACGGCCCGAAAGCGGATCGGGGTGGATACCGCACCGTCGGGCCAGCTGTCAGGCTTCGGTGTTCGGCACTGCCCGGTTCGGCAGCTTCCTGCGGCGCAGGAGCGGATAGCCGATCTGACCGAAATAGGTGGAAGGGATCGGATCGTCGACGCCGTACTTTTCCGGCACCTTGTCGCCGGTGGGATTGTAGGTGCCGAACAGCATGTCGAGGAAAGGCAACTGCCCGGCGAAGTTCTTGTCATAGGCTTCGCGCTGGTTGGCATGGTGCCAGCGATGGAACTGCGGGCTGGCGATCAGCCACTTCAAAGGGCCGAACGGAATCCGCACGTTTGAATGCACAAGCAGCGTGTGTCCAAGGTAGATGGTCGAAAAGACGGCGATCGAGGCTTCCGAGAAGCCGAGGAAAAAGATCGGCGTCAGCGATATCGCCTTTGTGACGATGGCGTCGACAGGGTGATTGTGGAAGGCCCCGAGCCAGTCGAGTTCCTCAATGCCGTGGTGAACGGCATGGAACTTCCAAAGCGCGGGGATTTTGTGGAAGGCCCGATGTGTCCAGTAGACGCCGATATCGGTGATCACGATGATTTCGGCAACCTGCAGCCAGACGGGCTGGCCGCTGACGGCCTGCGTTATCGCCGGCGGGACCAGGAGCGCAGCGGCACCGAGCGCGCCTGCCGCCATCATGACGATGGCCAGCTTTATGATGAAGCCGTTGAACAGCAGATAAATCAGATCGACAGCGAAGCCCTTGCGGAAGATCTTCTGCGGCCGCTCGGCAAACAGATGTTCGAACGGAATGAAGATCAGCGCGCAGATCAACAGTGCCTTGATGCCAAAGATATCCATCGATTCGCCTCTGCGCGTCGTCTGCGCCTCCGAGAGGAACCACATCTCCCTTTCCAAAGGCTAAAGGCTCTGTAAGGGCGCTGACGCACGGAATGTGCAAGCAATGTCGCCGAACGCAATGGCTCGTAGCAATGGGACCGTCGAACGCGGTTCTTTGACACGCTTCGAACCGTTCGTGTCCTAGCCGTCAAGACCCCAAAGATCCGGGTTGCGTTTGAAATACTCAATCAGCATCTCGGTGAGCACGCGCACTTTCCGCGTAGGATGCTGCCCCGGCGGGCGTACGACATACGCAGCTCCCGGAGGTACCGGATAGCGTGTCATGATCGGGACCAGCGCGCCGGAGGCCACATGTTCATGTGTAATGCAATCGGGGAGCCAGGCGATGCCGAGACCCGCCGCCGCCGCCGCGGCAAGCGCCGTGGCGCTGTCGGCCTTGAACCTGCCCTGCGGCTGGACCGTAACAATCTTGTCGCCATCCATGAACTGCCAGGCTTCCGTTCCCTGCATGAGGGCCTGATGGGTGACGAGTTCGTCCGGAGTCTCGGGTGACGCGTGCGCTTTGATGTAATCCGGGCTCGCGACAAGCTTTCCATGGATAGGCCCGACGCGCTTCGCGATCAGGGTGGAGTCCTGAAGGTAGGCGCCCCGGATCGCGCAATCGAAACCCTCTGCGATGAGATCGACGAAGCGATCGCTGTATGAAGTATGGATGTGAAGATTCGGGTGCAGACGCGCCATTTCCGCGAGCACGGGGGCAAAATGGGTCGCGCCGAAAGTAAGCGGCATGGCAACCCTCAGGCGGCCGCGTAGCTCACCGGTGGGGAAGATCGCTTCCCTGGCCGTATCAATCTCGGCGCTGGCTCGGGCCGCATGATCTCTGAAAGTGATTCCCGCCTCCGTGAGCGCGGCGCCGCGGGTCGTTCGTGCAAGAAGCTGGACGCCAAGCTCCGCCTCAACCCGAAAGAGCCGCCGACTGACGATCGACTTGGAGACGCCGAGTCGGCGGGCGGCGGCCGATACGCCCCCGGCATCGGCCACTACGACGAATGTCTGCAGATCTTCGATGTCCAATCGGCGTTCCTCGTTTCGCGACACAGCTTGCCTGAATATGGCACTATCGCATCATTAAAAGGAACAGCAAATTGCGTTTCGGCAACGTCGCCCGCTGGCGCATGTCTCCCGAAAACCCATGCCGTCCAGACGGCAGAGAAAGGAAGTCTTGATGACCCCTCGTAACGGCCTTGCTTCGCTTCTTCGTCCCGAAGATTCGGTACTCGTTCTTATCGACCACCAGCCCTACCAGCTCTCGAACCTGAACAGCCACGACCCGCATGCAGTGGTCAACAACTCAACGGCCTTGGCAAAGGCCGCGAAGGCCTTCGGCGTTCCCACCATCCTGACGAGCGTCGTTGCCGATCGGGGCGGCCTGATCTTCCCCCACATCACCGACGTATTTCCCGGCCAGGAGGTCATCGACCGGACGTTCATCAATACCTGGGAAGACAGGAAGGTCGTGGACGCGGTCAAGGCGACCGGCCGCAAGCAGCTCATCATCGCTGGCCTGTGGACCGAGATCTGCGTCGCCATGCCGGTTATCCAGGCGTTGGGCGAAGGCTGGGACGTCACGGTCATCGCCGACGCCTCGGGCGGCACGTCGGTCGAAGCGCACGAGGTCGCCATCCAGCGCATGATCGCGGCCGGCGCGAACATGATGACCTGGCTGGCGCTGGCCTCGGAATGGCAGCGCGACTGGGCGCGGACTGAGCACGTCGGCGAGCTGACGGAAGTGCTCAAGCAGCACGTCGCTGGCAGCGGCATCGCGTACCTCTGGGAGCAGCAACTGCTCAACACGCCTGTGCCAAGCACCGCGGGCTGAACTGGGGAAGGTAACGAAAGCTGGAGCGATCCAGCGCCAACAGGCTGGCTGCTTATCGAGCCGCGTCATCCCGCTCCACAACCCGGCCGCCGCCTGAATGCAGGGCGGCCGGTGTCATCAACGATCACTTCCTCCAGCCATTGACCGCGACTGCAGCCGGCGCAACCTGACTATCTATCGCCTCATTGAAAGGACCATGGAGATGTTCGGCGGAGCGCTCCCGAGAGGAAATGACAGTCATCCATCCGAACTTCAAAGTGAGCCTGACGCACCGGGCGCTCTGATCGAGACGATGACTCGCAGTTCGGATATATCGACTTGGAACAGAGGACCTTGCAACCAAGCACGAGGTTGTCATCGCGTCTTAGGTACAAACTGCTACCCATGTCTCCGGGCTGGATAATTCGACGTCTGGCGGAGGAAGTGGGATTCGAACCCACGGTGAGCTTGCACCCACGCCGGTTTTCAAGACCGGTGCCTTAAACCGCTCGGCCATTCCTCCAACGTGGTTTATCAACCACTTGGGCAGCGCGGGGCCAACTCGTTTGGCCTGTTGGCACCGGATTGGCACCGAAGGCGTTCCCGGCTGGTTCGCGCTTCATTCCTGTAGAGCGGCATTGTGGGCTGCGTCAACCACCGCTGCGTCGCTTCGTGCTGTCCTGGGCAGACTCTGAGCGTGTCGGGATCGAGCGCCGGGACTAGCGCGGTCCAATGGTGCATGAAGAAGAAGCCCGCCGCGGGCGTTGCCCGAGATGTGAGGCGCTGCAGTGCTAGCATGCAGGGGCCCAGGCAAGAGCGCGATCCGGCTATCGACCGGAACCACCAAGCAACCGGGCGAGCGGGTTAATCCTCACAGGGCCCTCTTGGGACGGCTGCGGTATTTCCCCAAAAGTTTAGTTCGCCAAGGGAACAGCTGCTGGTGAAGAAGGCCGAAGCTGCAATTTGGCTCCGGCCTGAGCGGTCCTCAGTCTTTGCAGCTTTCATCGGCCTTTGCCGCCGCGGCCTTATCACCATGCTGCTGCGCCTCAATGTCCTGCTGCGAGGTTGCGAGATTCTTGTCGCCGCCGCCTTCAGCGCCCGCCAATGGCATTGTGGCGCCATCCTTGGCGGCTGGCTTGCCCGCGCTGTCCGTGGCTTTCGGGGCCTCTAAGGGCGCGTGAGTTCCATCTTTCGAAATGCCGGCGGTCTGCTCGGCATCCGTCCCGGCATTGGAAGCCGACTTGTCCGGGCATGCGGCGATCGCAGACCCGGCAGAAAGTGACATTGCGATCGCGATTGTCAATGAAGCCATTTTCATCATGCTCATCCTTCTGTTCGAGTGCCCTGCGGATGAAACTAGCGGCG
This sequence comes from Mesorhizobium sp. M7A.F.Ca.ET.027.02.1.1, assembly GCF_004022985.1. NCBI lineage: Bacteria > Pseudomonadati > Pseudomonadota > Alphaproteobacteria > Hyphomicrobiales > Phyllobacteriaceae > Mesorhizobium > Mesorhizobium sp. M7A.F.Ca.ET.027.02.1.1. The sequence goes on from NZ_RZOL01000004.1 coordinate 6,627, forward strand.
CATTTCTTTGTTCCGGACTGTCGGTCCGCTGCCCGACAAAGCCTGTCAACGGGCAGGTATGGCCGGCAGGAGCGAAGCCAGGCTCTCTGTGGCAGAGGGCATCACATCTCTCGCGTGGAAGCGCGAAAATCGTTACTTTTCAGAGGGCTCTTGCGGTGGAGACGCCACAATCTTGCCCGGTTGCGGCCACAATCGGTTAATACCGTGATAAGCAATTCCTGCGCACAAAGGATCGGGGTTCGAAGGCGTCGCTGGTATTGGTCGGGTGAGTGTTTCGGCTTCTTCGACGGTTGGATACGACGTCTAGGCAAGACTGAAGGGGACATCAGGAAAATGCAGGCTGTGACGCAACCGCGTCTTCGTCGCGCTGCTGCAGTCGCGTTGTTCGCCATGTCGGCCGCCTTGCTGGCGGCTTGTGCGTCGCAGCCCGAGCCGAAAGCGATGGTCTACAAGAAGACCCGCTCCAAGGAATATTTCGCCGAATCCGAATATGGCGTGAAGGCAAGCCCGCGCGTGATCTCCCAGAATGGGCGCATCCAACGTGGCGGCGGCAGGGATCAGCTCGGCAAACCTTATCAGGTCCGCGGCAAGTGGTATTACCCGAAGGAAGACAAGCGCTACGCCAAGGTCGGCCTGGCCTCCTGGTATGGCGACGCCTTCCATGGCCGGCTTACCGCCAATGGCGAAGTCTACGACATGACCCACCTGACCGCAGCGCACCCGACCATGCCGCTGCCAAGCTATGCCCGCGTCACCAACCTCAAGACCGGCAGTTCGGTCATCGTTCGCGTCAACGATCGCGGCCCATATCACGAAGGCCGCATCATCGATGTGTCGGAGCGCGCTGCCCAGATGCTTGACTATGCCAACACCGGCACCGCTCAGGTGAAGGTCGAATATGTCGGCCGCGCGCCGCTTGACGGCGATGACGACCAATATCTGATGGCTTCCTACCATCCCGGCAACAGAGTGCCCGACCCGTCGGACGGACTGCCGACCGGCGTCATGGTCGCCATGAACGGGCCGTCGCCCAGCCTGCCTGCGGGCAGCGCGGCCGTGCCGTTTCCGGGCCAGTTGACCGATTCCGGTTCTGTCCAGCCGGCCATGTCGGCGCAGCCGTCGGCGTATGGCGATCTGGCGCTTCCCGATTTCGGGCCCATCGTGCCGGAACGCCCGCAGATCAATCTGCCGCCGCAATCGCCGTTTGCCGTGGCCTCGCTGTCCTACGCCGACGAACGGGTCGAACGCGCCTCAAGTGCCTTCGCTGCGCTGGGTGGCGACGGCATGTCGCCGGCCGACGTGCTTCAATCGTGGAAGCGGCAGCCGCCACCGGCCGGTCCGTCCACCGACTATGTCGCTGCCGGTTCGTTCGAGGACGCCGGAGAAGCCAAGCGTATTGCCGCTCAGCTTGCCGCCTTCGGCAAGATCGAGATCCAGCGTTCGGAACTCGACGGCGAGGATTGGTATTCGGTCAATCTCTATCCCGATGGCCACCGCAATCTGGACGAGATGTTGCAGGCTGCCTGGTCGCATGGCGCTCCCGATGCGCTGGCTGTGCGCAACTGAGCACAAGCCAGGCTGGATTTCCGCTACGCGGTTGATCCGCCGTGCAAAAAGCCCGATACTTTTTGCGGGCTTGCCGGCGGTGCCGGCCAACGGGTCGAACATCATGCAATTTCGCTTGCTCCCGCTCGCCGGGCTTCTGGTTTTTGGCCTGCTGCTGTTTTTCCAGGCTCCGGCCGGTGCACAGCTGTTCGAGACCAAGGCCGCACAGGCCTTCATGATCGACGCCGAGACCGGGACGGTGCTGTTTTCCAAGGATGCCGACAAGCCGATACCGCCGGCCTCGATGGCCAAGCTGATGACCATGGAAGTGGTTTTCAACGCCATCAAGTCTGGTCGCCTGAAGCTCGACGATACGTTCGTTGTCAGCGAAAACGCCTGGCGCAAGGGCGGCGCGCCTTCCGGAACATCCACGATGTTCGCCAAGCTCAAGTCGTCGATCCGGCTCGAAGACCTGATTCAGGGCGTGACCGTGCAGGCGGCCAATGACGGCTGCATCATCATCGCCGAAGGCATGTCGGGATCCCAGGACAATTTTGCCGCGCAGATGACCGAACGGGCCCGCCAGATCGGCCTCAAGACGTCGACTTTCGTCAATTCGACCGGCCTGCCGGCAGATGGCCAACAGACGACCGTGCGCGAGCTGGCGCAGCTCGCCCTGCACCTGTGGCGCGATTATCCGGATTTCTACCGCTATTACGGCCAGAAGGATTTTACCTGGAACAAGATTTCGCAGAGGAACCGCAATCCGCTGCTGGCGATGGACATCGGCGCCGACGGCCTGGCGGTCGGTGCGAGCGAGGCAGCCGGCTTCGGCATCGTCGGTACAGTCAGTCACAACGGCACACGGGTGATCGCGGCGATGAGCGGGTTGGCCTCGGACAAGGAGCGTGCCGAAGAGGCGCGAAAGCTGCTCGACTGGGGTGTCCGCTCGTTCGAGAAGACCGAAATCTTCGCCAGGGACGAGGTGGTTGGAGAAGCCCAGGTTTTTGGCGGCGCCAAGCCCGGGGTGATGCTGAAGGCCAAGGGTCCGATCGACATCTTCCTGCCGATCACCAACCGCGACAAGCTGACGGCCAGGATCGTCTATGACGGCCCGATTGCAGCACCGGTGGAGGAGGGGCAGCCGGTGGGTGCGCTGCGCGTCTGGATCGGCGATACGCTGAGCCAGGAGACGCCGCTTTTCGCAGCCGAATCGATCGGCGTCGGCACGCTGCCGCAGCGCGCTCTCGATGCAGTCAAGGAACTGGCGGTCGGCTGGCTGCGCTAAGGTACGTCGCTCAAATCTGGCCATGGTTTTGGCGAACGACATGCATGAAAGCAAAAAATGACGGCATGGACGTTTGGCCGAACGCGGACTATCTAGAGCGCTACAATCCCATTCAGCCATGGACAAGAAGGCCTCTCGGTTGGCACGCGGTTTTTTCATCACCTTCGAAGGCGGCGAGGGGGCAGGCAAGTCGACGCAGATCGAGCGGCTGGCCAGGAAGATGCGCGCCAAGAAATACGATGTGCTGCTTACCCGCGAACCTGGCGGCTCGCCGGGCGCCGAAGCCGTCAGGCATGTGCTGCTTTCGGGCGCGGCCGAACCGTTCGGACCGAAGATGGAAGCGCTGCTTTTCGCCGCCGCGCGGTCCGATCATGTCGAGCAGCTCATCCGGCCGGCGGTCGAGCGTGGCTCCATCGTGCTTTGCGACCGCTTCCTCGATTCCTCGCGCGTCTACCAGGGCGTCACCGGCGGCATCGATCCGGCGTTCATGGATGCGCTGGAGCAGGTCGCCATCAACGGCATGATGCCGGACATGACGCTGATCTTCGACATCGATCCGGCGGAAGGCCTGAGGCGCGCAACGCTGCGGCGCGGCACCGAGGCAGTCGCCGACCGCTTCGAAAAGGAGACGCTGGCGATCCATCAGGCCCGCCGCGAGGCGTTTCTGGCGATCGCCAAGGCCGAGCCGGAGCGCTGCATCGTCGTCGACGCAGCCGCCGAGCCCGACGCGGTCGAGAACGTCGTCACCGCGGCGGTGTTCGCGGCACTGGCGGCGAGAACGCCGGCACGCGACAGGCAGGCAACGCCGGCATGATCTTCGAGCGCATCGCACCCGAGCAGCACGACACGCTGGACGGCGTGCCGGAGCCCGCCGAAACGCCCCTTCTGGTTGGGCACAGCCAGGCTGCGGGCGTGCTCACCGCTGCCTATCGGGCGGGCAAGCTGCCTCATGCGCTGATCTTCTCCGGACCGATCGGCATCGGCAAGGCGACACTGGCCTTCCATCTTGCGCATCATCTGTTGAAGCACCCCGATTTTGCGCAGGCGCCGGAAAGCCTTGCCGCTCCCGATCCGGCTTCGTCGCTGTTTCGCCAGATCGCCACCGGGGCGCATCCTTCCGTGCTGCATCTGACCCGGCCGCTGAACGACAAGACCAAGAGTTTCAAGACAGTCGTCACCGTCGATGAGATCCGCAAGGTCAGCCGCTTCCTATCGCTGACCTCGCACGACGGCAGCTATCGGGTGGTCATCGTCGATCCCGCCGACGACATGAACACCAATGCCGCCAATGCGTTGCTGAAAAATCTTGAAGAGCCGCCGGCACGGACGCTTTTCATCCTGATTGTCCACGCGCCGGGCAGCCTGCTGCCGACGATCCGGTCGCGCTGTCAGGTGGTGCGATTGAACCCGCTCGACGCCGACGACCTGATGACGGTGCTGGAAACGACCGAGCCGGCGCCGCCTGACGATCCGGCGGCTCGCGCGGCACTGGTCGGGCGGGCAGGGGGCAGCGCCCGCAACGCGATCCTGTTGACGCAGTATGGCGGGCTGGAGATCGCCTCCACGCTCGACACTCTGGTCACCGGCAGAAAGAGCGATGTCGGCGGCGCGTTTCGCCTCGCCGAAGCCGTGGCCGGCCGCGATCAGGCGATCCAGTTCGATATCTTCAACCGCCGGGCGCTGGACCTGTTGTCGGACGCGGCAAGTCAGGCAGCACTGGCGGGCGATCTCGCACGGGCCAAAAAATTGTCGGACACTTGGCATGAGGCGCTGGACGCTATATCTGAGACCGACACCTACAATCTCGACAAGAAGCAGCACGCCCTGATCATGATCGACCGCCTGAATTCTGCAATGCGAATGTGACGGTTTTCCCGATGCATGCCGTTGCCCCTAAAACCGGGGCCACTTTTGGGCGGCATGCATTGGCATCGGGATGGCAAATGCTGCCTCGATACGATATCCACCGCCACGCCTTTCCATTCAGACATTCATGACGGTTCATTCATGTCACGCGACAAGTTCTACATCACCACCCCGATCTTTTATCCGAACGGCAAGCCGCATATCGGCCACGCCTATACGGTCATTGCAACCGACGCCCTGGCGCGCTTCCAGCGCCTGGATGGCAAGGACGTATTCTTCCTGACCGGTACCGACGAACACGGTCTGAAGATGCAGCAAACGGCCGAGAAGGAAGGCATAACGCCGCTGGCGCTGGCCGACCGCAATTCGGCGATTTTCCGCGCCATGACCGAGGCGATGGGTGGCTCGAACGACGACTACATCCGCACGACGGAACCGCGCCACTACGAATCCTGCCAGGCAATCTGGAAGGCGATGGCCGCCAATGGCGACATCTATCTCGACCGCTATAGCGGCTGGTACTCGGTTCGCCAGGAAGCCTATTTCGACGAAGGTGAGACGATCGTCGGCGACGACGGCGTGCGTCGCGAACCGCTTGGATCGCCCGTCGAATGGAACGAGGAAGAAAGCTACTTCTTCAGGCTTTCCGCCTATCAGGACAAATTGCTGGCGCTTTATGAGAGCCAGCCCGACTTTGTCGGTCCGACCGAGCGCCGCAACGAGGTGCTCAGCTTCGTCAAGTCCGGGCTGAAGGATCTGTCGATCTCGCGCACGACCTTCAAATGGGGCGTGCCGGTGCCGGGCGACGACAAGCATGTGATGTATGTCTGGGTCGATGCCTTGACCAACTACATCACCGCCGCCGGCTATCCCGACACGACGGCCGAGCAATGGCGCTATTGGCCGGCTACGCACATCATCGGCAAGGACATTGTCCGCTTCCATGCGGTCTATTGGCCGGCCTTTCTGATGTCAGCGGGCATCGAGTTGCCAAAGCGCGTTTTCGCGCATGGCTTCCTGTTCAACCGCGGCGAGAAGATGTCGAAATCGGTTGGCAACGTCGTGGATCCATTCGCGATGGTCGAGCACTACGGTCTCGACCAGGTGCGCTACTTCTTCCTGCGCGAGGTGCCCTTCGGCAACGACGGCAGCTACAGCCATGACGCGATCGTCAACCGCACCAATGCCGACCTTGCCAATGGTCTCGGCAACCTGGCGCAGCGCTCGCTGTCGATGATCGCCAAAAACTGCGGCGGCGTGGTGCCACAGCGCGGCGACCTGACGGATGCCGACAGCGCGATCCTGGACCAGGCCGTCGCCGCTCTCGACACCGCGCGCAAGGCGATGGCCGAGCAGGGCATCCATCTGGCGCTGGCGTCGATCTTCGGCGTGGTGGCGGAAGCCGATCGCTACTTTGCCGGAGAGGCGCCATGGGCGTTGAAGAAGACCAACCCGGTGCGCATGGAAACGGTGCTGTGGACGACCGCCGAAGTCGTGCGCCGCGTGGCGGTGCTGTGTCAGCCCTTTACTCCGGGATCAGCCGCCAAACTGCTCGATCTGCTGGCGGTGCCGGCGGACAGCCGCGATTTCGCGCATGTCCACGCGGACCATGCGCTGGTGCCGGGCACCGCGTTACCCGTGCCGGAAGGGGTTTTCCCACGTTACGTCGACCAGCCGGACGCGAACGTCTGATGCTCGTCGACAGCCACTGCCATCTGGATTTTCCAGATTTCGCCGAGGAGCGGGCTGCTGTTGTCGCTCGCGCCAAGGCGGCCGGTATAGGCCGCATGGTGACGATCTCAACTCGGGTGAAGAGATTTCAGCAAATCCTTGAAATCGCAGAGACTTTCGACGAAGTATACTGTTCGGTCGGCACCCATCCGCACAATGCCGCGGAAGAGCTCGGCGTAACATCTGCCGATCTCGTGCGGCTGGCCGCCCACCCGAAAGTGGTGGCGATCGGCGAGGCCGGTCTCGACTATTTCTACGACAAGGCGCCACGCGATGCGCAGGCACAAGGCTTTCGCAATCACATCGCCGCCGCACGCGAAACGGGGCTGCCGCTGGTCATCCATTCGCGCGATGCCGATGCAGATATGGCTGATATTCTTGAGGCCGAAACGGGGAAGGGCACCTTCCCCTTCATCCTGCACTGCTTTTCTTCCGGGCGTCGGCTTGCCGAAATTGGCGTCGCTCTCGGCGGCTACGTGTCGTTCTCGGGTATCCTGACCTTCAAGAATTCGGCTGAGTTGCGCGCCATTGCCGCCGATGTGCCGCATGACCGCCTGCTGGTCGAAACCGACGCGCCCTACCTGGCGCCCGTGCCGTTTCGCGGCAAACGCAACGAGCCGGCCTATGTCGCCCATACCGCCAAGGTGCTGGCCGAAACCATCGGCGTCAGCGAAGCTGAAATCGCTGATCTGACGACGGATAATTTCTTCCGGCTGTTCGGCAAGATGCCGCGGCCTGTAGAGCAAAGCGCCTGAACGATGACCGACCGGCTGCGCCTCACCATTCTCGGCTGCGGCTCGTCGCCAGGTACGCCGCGCATCACCGGCGACTGGGGCAATTGCGACCCCGACAACCCGAAGAACCGGCGCACGCGTGCCGCCGCACTCGTCGAGCGGATCGCGTCGAATGGCGGCCGCACGACTGTGGTCATCGACACGGGGCCGGATTTTCGGCACCAGATGCTGCTGGCCGGCGTTAAACGTATCGATTCGGTCGTCTATACCCACCCGCATGCCGACCATATCCATGGCATCGACGATCTGCGCGGCTTCGTTCTCGATCAGCGCCAGCTGATCGACGTTCATGCCGACAGGGCGACGATGCTTCGGCTGCGGGAAGCGTTCGGATACTGTTTCGAGACGCCGCAAGGCAGTTCCTATCCGCCGATCGTCAGGCCGCATCTCATCGACCACACCAGGCCGGTGGTCATCGAAGGAGAGGGGGGTACCCTCACCCTCGAGCCGCTGCCGCAGATCCACGGCGACATCGTATCGCTCGGTTTCCGCATCGGCGGTCTCGCCTATTGCCCCGACATCAGCGACTTTCCGGAGCCCACCGCCGAACGGCTGCGCGCCCTCGACGTGCTGATCATCGATGCGCTGCAATACCGGACGCATCCTAGTCACCTGTCCCTTGGCGAAGCGCTTGATTGGATCGAGCGGCTGGCGCCGATACATGCGGTGCTGACGCATATGCACGTGCCGCTCGACTACGCAACGGTGGTGGCCGAGACACCAGCCAATGTCGAACCAGCCTATGATGGGATGATGATTGAAATCCCTTATGAATCAGTGTGATGCGAACAGAGCTTCATGAGAGCTTCCGGCTCCTTGACGCAAATATCAGCAGCGTTCCGATCCGCTCGTAGCCCATCCGGGGATAAAGCAGCGCCCCGGCGTGGGTTGCAGCCAGCGCCGAGTACCTCGACCCACGCGCCCGATCGTCGTGCAACATTCTCGACATCAAAGCCTGGCCAATGCCGCGACGCCGGTGCGACGGCTCGACATACATGCTCGAACACCATGTGGCTCCCAGGGCATCAAGGCTGCATACGCGCCCAACGATATCGGCGCCATCGACTGCCACATACTGACGGAATGGCGCGCTGTCGCCGAGCAAATCGTCTGGGATCGGCTGCCTGCGGATGATCTTTCCCAACTGCGCCGCCCGTTCGGCTGCCTGCACGCGTTCGATCGAAGCAACCGCCGGCGGGCTGGGAATCCGGCGCAATCGGTGGACAAAAAAGCCTTCGGTCCGAAGCAGCCGGTAGCCGAGAGCTTTGTAGGCGGTTCGTGTCGGCCCGTCCGGATCCTCGTGCGCGATCATAACGGAAATGGCAAAGCCCGGCCGTGCATGCTGCCGCACGATGGCATCGGCCTCTTGAGCGGCGACGTCATGGACGACCCATTCTTCGCCGCGGTAGTCGCGAGGATTCTTGCGCTCGGCGTCGCGCATCAGCCACAACGGCCCAACACGGCTGGCCACGTAAGGAAAGGTGCGGCTTCTGTCGGCGCTGAAGCCTTGCACCAACACTTCAATCGCCGCTTCGATCTCGCTGTTTGCCATCTTCATCTAGACAGCCTAGCGTTGGCTATTCGCCCAAGGCAAGACGCCACGAACGCTCAAGCCTATGAGAATCAGCGGCAATTTACAGTTCCTGGCCCATGTGTTAGTTCCATAATCTATCTTATGCGACAAAAGGTTCGAACCCTTTCGTTCGCCGCTAGGTGAAAGCCGGAACCTTTCGAAAGTCCCTGATATGAAGGGAAACGAAAGGAATGAAACATGTCATTCTCAAGACCATCGTCGTGCCCATCGTCACGCGTATCGGCACCGGCATCGGTGCCTATCTCATGGCGAAGGGCCTTGACGGTGGTCTCGCGGACCAGCTGGTCAACGGTCTGCTGGCTGTCGTTCTGGTTGGTTGTGACCTGATCACCGGCAAGGTTCTGAACCTCCTTCCAAAGGAGGCGGTCTAGTTCATCGGTGAACTGATCACCGCTGGTGCGGGCATTCTCGGCTCGCTGTTCGGCGGTGGCGACAAGGAAACAACCTCCCACGTTGACTATGCCCGCATGGTCAAGGATGCGGAAGCGGCGGGGTTCAATCCCCTCACCGCTATTCGTAACGGCGGCTCCGCTGGCTTCACGTCCACCTCTACGCCCGGCCTGTCGTCCGGCGAGTTCTTGGCGGACGCTCTCAAGGGCGTCGGCCAGATCGTGTCCAGCTATGATCCTATGGCGAAGGCCACCTCTGATCTTGAATTCAGGATCAAGCAAGAGACGCTGCGCAACCTCCAGGCCGATACGGCTCAAAGGCTGCGGGCGTCTGTCGGCGGCGTGCCTGCCTCTCGAGGCTCGTCGGTCGTCACGTCGCCGGGCGGCATGAACCACGCGTCTGCGGGTTCTCCGATGGTTCCGAAGGTCCAGCAGTCGAACGCTACCAATCCGTATCCAGTGGATACGGGGGCGGTGATTAACCCGAACGTTCCGGACGCGGAAGCGTACGAAAACCGGTACGGCGACAGCGAAATCGGCTCGATGTTGGCTGGCGGATACGTCCTTGCTCGCGACCTGTGGGAGCAGGCGTCTCGCGCCGGGCCGGGTACGAAACTGCCCGGCTTCGGGGATCGGATGTTCACGATACCCCCTCTGCGTACCGGCACATACAAGCCGGTTCGTCCTACCTCCAGAAACTCGGCAGGCAAGCAGCTTTATCAGTCTTCGCCGATCCTGCCGCCAAGTGGCTGGTAACCGGCGCTGCGGCGCTTGCATGCGCCGCCGCGCGAAACTCCGGAAACTCCTCAAAAGCCTGAAAGGCAAAAAGAAATGACTCGTACAGGTACTGCACCAATCGACATTCCGCGCACCAATCGTGTTCACACAGGGCGCGGCATTACTTCCCTGCCCGCTGGCAAAATGGTGCCGGTGTTCTGCGCCGGCCTGCACCGCGAGGATGCAATCGCCAGCGGTCCCCTGCGTCTCTCCTTCGAGCTGCAGGAAACGGTGGAAATCCTGATGAACGCCGTTCGCGTCGATGTGAAAGCGTACGTCGTGCCCATGCTGGCGCTCGACCGTTTTCAAGGGTCCATGGACATTCTGAACCGGTCTTATGAGCAGAAGCCACCTGTCACGGGCGGTACGGTTATTCCGTTCATCGAAACGATGGCGGGACCGGCCTATAAGACCAACGACATTATGACCTATCTCGGCCTGCACTACACGCCGGGGCGGATGATCAATACGGCCATTATCGAGGCCTATAACCAGATTTGGAACTACCGGGCGACCAATCGTTCCAAGTCGCTTGCGCCTCGTACGCGCCTCCAGGCGAACTTGGCCCCGGCCTTCTGGAACCACGAAATGTTTAAGCATGTGGTGCCTGACTTTGATCAGGCCAAGGCCGATGGCAACGTGGCGTTGAACGTCGTTAACACCAAGATGCCGGTCAAGGGCATCGGCTTGACGAAAGCCGGGACCTATAACGCGGTCGCTAACGTCCGCGAAGCTGACGGGACCGTCAACAACTATGCGAGCGGCGCTTTCTCTGACGCCGGATCGCAAAGCTATACGATGAAAGTGACGGCGCCGGGCGGCACGGCCATTCCGGACGTGTACGCGGAACTGGCGGCAAACGGCATCACCATATCGCTCGCCAATATCGAGCTCGCCAAGAAAACACAGGCGTTCGCTCGTATGCGCGAGCAGTATGCGGGGCACTCCGACGAATGGCTGATCAATATTCTTATGGACGGTATCTCCGTCCCTGATCAGGCGTTGAAAGACCCTCTGCTGGTCGGCGAAGCGTCGACCATCTTTGGCTTTGGCAAGCGCTACGCGACCGACGGCGCGAACCTGACAAAGAGCGTTGCCAATGGCGCAACGTTTGTCGATCTCAATATCAGGCTTCCGCGCCTCAATACGGGCGGTGTCCTGATGATCGTCGCGGAAATCACGCCCGAACAGTTGTTCGAGCGGCAGAAAGACGCCTTCCTTCACATGACGGACGCGGAGGCGGATCGTCCGAAGTTCCTTCGCGACTACCTCGACCCTGAAAAGGTCGCCGTGGTCCCCAACGAATATGTGGACGTCAATCACGCCACGCCCAACGCGACGTTCGGCTATGCGCCGATGGGCTATCAGTGGAACATTACCGCTCCGCACATCGGCGGGCGGTTCTATCGTCCTCTGGCCAACGCCACGTTTGACGAGGATCGGCAACGCTTCTGGGCTGTCGAGACGATCAATCCGACACTCGGCCCGGATTTCTACCTCTGTACGAATATCCATACCAAGCCGTTCGCGGTGACAAATCAGGATATCGCGGAAGTCGTCATTCAGGGCGATCTCATCATTCAGGGCAATACGCAGTTCGGCCCTGCCCTCATCGAAGCGTCCAACGATTACGCCAAGGTTCTGGCGGAGACCGACCAGACCCGCATCGTCAAGCCGTAACTCGTTCTCGCCCTCGCTAGTGGCTTCGGCCACTAGCGGGAATAATTTTCTAACAATGGATCAGAAATGAGCTCGCCTGGCTGGCTCAAAATGCAACAAATCTGGAAGGATTTTCTAATGATCACTCTCGACACTCTCAACGACTGGCATCCGCTGTCGGGGTCCATCGTCCTTCGCTCGGGCGATGATCGTGTGCGGCGTGTACGGGTCTATCTCAACTGCATGGAACCGACACCGCTGTTTGTCATCGGGCATAGCGCCGGTGACGATGGCAGGCCGGTTAAGGCCCCTGCCCGCTTCCTCTGCACCATGCCGGCCGGTCTCGAAGAGCTTGAATTCTATGCAGCCGGCGATGTGGAAATCGGCGCGGACCACGCGGACCGCGTCGTCTACTACCAGTCAACGGAGGGCGAAACGTATTGGTTCGATGGCGACGGCGAAAGCTTTACCACAATCCATGAGCGCACTCCGCGCAATGAGGCCCTTGAATGGGTCCAGTTCCAGTCGGAACAAAATCAGAAGCGCATGCAAGCGGTCCTGCGCGCTGAAATGGACGAGCAACTGGCCGCGATGAGTGGACGACAAACTGGAGTACATGGCGGCGAGGCTCCGCAACATCCGAAATCTCAGCGGCCCGGAAAAGCGCCGTCCCCTGATGGGCGGCGGCTCGATAAGCCGGGGAACCGCGTGGGGGTCGCACCTGTCCAACCAACGGGATCGGGCGTTGACGCTGACGAACCGGCTCGCGGCGAAGAAGAAGAATGAGCGTAGCGGATAAGGTCCGCGAGGCTGTCGCGCGTCTTCACGCGCGACAGTCCTTCCTCCCTGACCATCGCGTCAGGCGCGCACCTGAACGAGTCCTAGAGCCCCCCGTTATTAGTAACGACGATGAGGTGTCTCTGAGACAGTCCCTCGCCTCAATCGCTGATCGGCAATTCTGCCTCGGTGTGAAATACAGCGAACAGCAAATGCGGGCTAACCGCACTATTGCTCATCCTGAAATCGATGATTTCGGGCGGCTGCTCGTCAAACGAATGCGGCGGCTCGATGTCCCCATGTTCGTCTCGACCCTCTATCGGGGTCGCGACGATCAAGAGGCGGCTTACGTCCTCGGCAACTCAAACGCCAAGTGGGGTCAAAGTGCCCACAATTTCGGGCGCGCCGTTGACGTGATCCACGGAACTAAGGGCTGGAACCTGTCTCGTCAGGAATGGTCCATCATCGGTCATGTCGGCAAGGAACTTGCCGAACAGCGCGGCCTCAAGGTCACTTGGGGCGGCGACTGGAAAAGACCGTGGGACCCTGCCCACTGGGAACTAACCGACTGGCGGACGTTGAAAGACGCTCCGTAAGTCGATGGTGCGGACCTGTTTTTGCTCGAAGTAGCTAAAAAACAGGTCCGTCACCGCACAACACAATTCTTGTCCCCATGTGCAATTAGTGACAGCCAACAACTTCGGAATGCTCTATGTGCAAAGCTCCTCAGACACTTTCGGACGGAACGGTTGTTGGCTGTCGCAATTGCTCGCAATGCTTTGGCCGCTCCGTCGATGACTGGACAGGCCGTTGCATTGCGGAAAGTAAGTTTGCAAGCGCTCCGTTCTTTATCTCGCTGACCTATGGTCGCGACGAGAACGGCAAGTCCGATCACCTTCGGTCGGCGCTGCTCACTTACTCTGATGTCCAGAAATATTTTAAGCGCCTTCGCGCGGCGGGCTATCCTGCCCGTTATTTCGCTGTGGGCGAATACGGCTCCGCTAAGGGCCGTGCCCACTGGCATCTACTCGTCTTCTGGAAGGATGGCGTTCCGGCTCATAAGCCTTCTACGCGCGCCGTACCGGTGCGCTTTAATCAGGAACATTGGAAGCATGGCTTCTCGACGTGGGAACCACTCGGCCTGTCCGCCGAAGACACTGCCGCCGCTGTCCGGTACGTCTGCAAGTACCTCAATAAGGACCTCGGCGGCCCAGAACGGCAGGCGCTCTGTCGCATGTCGAAAAAGCCCCTGCTCGGGGCCTCATGGCTCCATGAGCGGGCTCGCCTGCATGTCGGCCAGGGCATTGCCCCGCAAGACCTGTTCTACAGCTTCCCGGACCTAAAGGCTCCTGACGGGAGCCCTAAGCAGTTCATGCTGCGTCCGGGCTCTGCTGCTGCTGACCTGTTCTGTCAGTCCTTTAATGACCAATGGGCGCAAGCCTATTCCTGCTCGCCGCTCTATGCGCGTCGTCTTGTCGATCGCAAGGCGGGCTTGGTCGAAGAAAGCCAGATCGTTGGCTTTAAGGGCGATGGTCGCCCGCCCCCTCCGTCCGACCTCATGGATGAGTACGGCGATAGGGTTCTCCGCACTATGGAAGGAAAAGTCGAATGGCTTCTAAAGGACGAAAAAAAACAGGAAGAGTATCGCGACCGAATACGGGCAAAGTATTGGGACCCCAATTACGGCGCGGGGTTCAATCTCTACCCGCCGCATTTGCAAGGGTAGGTCCCCTCACCTCTTCCCCTCCCAAGCCCAAGGCTGCCCTGCCCGTCCGGTTCGCCCGTGACGATCTGGCAAGGCGTATGGCCGTGGGTCGTGCTGAGCACGACAAGCGGCTTGCCGCTGGCTTCTTAGCTCCAACCGAAGGTGACAAACCTCGCCGCTCGCGGCTCAATATCTCGGCTCTGGCCCCATCAAAAAAGCACCCTAATCCGTCGCCGGGTAAACCCGTCGATCATAAAAAATCGCGCGACGATCTCATAAGGTGCAAAAAAAGGCCTGAGCCAAACAAAAACCGCCGCCCACTAGGTGGCGGCGGTTCATCAAAACGGTTTGTCCCTTGGTGCTAAACTAGATTGTTGGCGATTATGATAATCGCTGCTCCAAGGATGAACCATCCGATTATCTGTAAGACACGCATGGCTCTTACCTCAATTTATGCAGTCGCCCGGACATGCTATTCCGGGGCGATCCAACTTCCAAGCCCGGCGCGTGCTTCAGCATTTCGATAAGCTGTAGCAGCGCCGGCAACTGGTGCTCATGCACCCATCCTGTAGCTTGCACTAGACCTTTATTCTGCTGGCGCTTGCGCCATGCTGTTTGCCGCTGTGCGGCGGTCTTTGTGTGATACAGAATTTCGGTTTCTGGCTTTATGCCAAGTGCTTGCACTATGATAACCCCCCTGCTCTTACGAAGTGCCATTCTCGGCCCCCGTTATTAGTAACGTAGGGGCGCTGGCGCGCCACTTCAAGTATTATTTATGAACAGGGTTTAAAAACGTGTCTATTGACAGGGATACCCAAATCAGTTCAGCCCTGCGTTACGGCGTAATTCTTCGCCGTTGGTTGGACTTTCGTTTTTTCGTTCCGGTCTCTATCTTATGCGACTTCCTGATGTGGCGGCGATAGAGTCGCCACGGGCCTTGGATTCAGATGCGCCTCTGGTAAGAACCTCTCTCATGGAAACCCTTGAGGCTCAGAAACCCAGAGTATCGGTTCGCAAGCGTGCGGCTGCGGTCAAATCGTTTCGCTGCAAGAACTTGGTAGCCGTTGTCGAAGATCCGAATGATATCAGGAACATCGGAACGGTAATTCGAAACGCAAATGCCCTCGGCGTTGAAAGAGTCTATATCGTCGATCCACGCAAAGCACTTCCTGATGACTGGCAGCAAATGCGCCAACGGAAATCGCTTTCGGAAACGTCTGTATCAGCCGTCAAATGGACGTTTGTGAAACGATTCGACAGCACTGACGCCTGCCTCAGCCATCTGGAAAAACATGGCTTTGTGTCCGTCGTCACGTCGCCGCATATAAAGGGAAAGACCAGCGTTTTCCTGCACGAGGGCGATTATACCCAGCACACCAAACTCGCTGTCTGGTTCGGCAATGAGAAACGGGGCATCAGCACCCTCGCGGTCGAGCGCAGCGAGATGTGCGTAGCAATTCCAATGTTCGGGATGATCGAGAGCCTAAACCTCGGAACCAGTTCGGGTATCGTACTCTACGAAATCGCGAAACAGCGACGCGAGTATCAGAGCAAATACCGCCGCGGTAGCCGGAAGGGAAAACGCGCTGAGCCACTACCTACTGTAATGCGTCGCGAAATTGGCGGCTTTGCTTCGAGCGAAACCGAAGGACAGACCTGAGCTGACGCGAAGCTCAACCGACCGTTGGCCGGCTCTACTTCCGTATAATGGCTCCGGATGTGCGGCTGTCGGCGGCGCGCTCGACCCGTTTCAGTTTGTGGGGCGATCTCGCCCCTACTCCAGCATGACCACGGCTTCCACCTCGAAAAGCATGGGGTCGATTGCAAGCTTGGGAACGGGAACCAGTGTCTGCGCCGGCAGCGCCTCGCCGAACATGTCCTTGACGTTCCTGGTCAACACATCGAGCTTGGACATGTCGTGGTCGACCACGAAGACCGTGAGCTTCGCCACCTGATCCGGCCTGGCGCCGATGCCCTCGAGCGCCGCATGCAAATTTGCGTAGGCCTGCTTAACCTGGACAGCGAAATCGGGTGACAAGGCTCCTGTGCTGTCTTGGCCGCCCTGCCCGGAGATGTAGGCAATCCGAGCTCCGCGCGGTGCGATCACGGCGGTGCTGTAGCCATTCGGCGACGGGTCGTAGAGCGTCTGTGGATTGACGATGGTCAGCTTGAGGTCGTTCCCAGTCGCTGTAGCCGCAGCGGAAACTGCCATGGTCATGATGATTAGCCCTCCGGTAAGCAGATGCTTGATTGCGCGTGACATGATTTCTCCTGGCTCTGCTGACTGCGAATAACGCACTCGCGGCCGGCATGAACTTTAACCAGATCGCTCATACGATGAATCGTGCGATGTACGAGTCATCGTATGGTACGTCGTACTAGTCAAGCGATCAGCGTCGACATTCCTGACGGCGCCTGCCAAAATCGACGTTCGGCCAGCAAGGAAGACAGATGGCAGCCAAACCCCGCAGTGCCAGCAAACGATCGCAACGGACAAAGCTTCCACCCATGCAGGAAGCGAGCAGCGAGCCGCCGCTGTCTCGAGAGCGTATCGTGGCGATCGCGGTGGAACTGCTGGACGCCCAGGGCATAGACGGATTGACAATGCGTCGGCTGGCGGATCGCCTTGGCTCGGGTGTGATGAGCCTGTACTGGCACGTCGACAACAAGGAGGATGTCTTTGATCTGGCACTCGATTCGGTGCTCGAATATCGCGGATCGCCTGAAACAGGTGAGTCTCCGGACTGGCGCGGAGACGTCGTTCATATGCTCGAAAACTGGCGCGCCAGAATGTTGCGCCATCCTTGGTCGGCATCGCTGTTGCCGCGCCGGGCGCTCGGCCCGAACATTCTCAGTCGCCTGGAAATGCTGAGCAAGACCTTGTCCAGAGCCGGTGTTGCGGACGCGGATCTCAACGCCGCGATATGGTCGCTCTGGAACTATGTGATGGGCGCCACCCTCACCCGGGCAAGCTTCGACCTCTCGGAAGAAGACAGAGCAGCCGCGCAGCAGCGTCTTACACGTCTCAGCGAACACTATCCGACAATCGAACGCTCTCGTCTGCTGTTGGACAACGATTGGGACGGCACTTTCCGAAAAGGCCTGGACTTCCTGCTCGATGGCCTCTCGGCAAGATAGATTCCGGCGGCTACGCCCGGAGCAGACCGGATGGCGCTGCTTTGCGCACGCCAGTTTGACGCAATAGCTCCCAATCCACATCATCACATTTGGCTCGCTGCCAAGGCGGCACAGGCAACGGGCAAGCCCGGGTGCTCGACCCCATCGGCGGCGGTGGCTGGCGCGGCTGCATTGCAGCTGAATTGGTGCAACTGGCGATGTCGTTGTTACGCATTGCCAAACGCTGGCCGGAATCTCTCGATCTTTTGCGCAAACCTTTTTGCCTGACATGCGTTGTTTCCTCTCCAAGCCAAGGAGACGATCATGCAGATGAAGTCGGAAATAGCCGGTGAAGCGGCCAAGCAGCGCCATATCCAACGTGGCGTCGATGCCAAGGACAAATCGAAAGGCGATGGGAAGCAGCAAGGCGCCATGCAGGCTGGCGCCCGTGAATATCCCGAGCCCCCCTTCCCCGAGCAACATCAGCCCAAACCGGGGCACGAATGGGCACTAGAGCCGGAGCCTTTGTATGATGCGCCGTACTATCTCGGATCGAAAAAACTCGACCAAAAGGTAGCACTCATCACGGGCGGCGATTCCGGCATCGGCCGCTCGGTGGCGGTGTTGTTCGCCCGCGAGGGCGCCGACGTCGCGATCGTCTATCTGGCCGAGGACAAGGATGCTGAAGAGACCAAATCAGCGGTGGAAAAGGAGGGACGACGCTGCATCCTGGTCAAGGCCGATGTCAGCGAACGCAGCCACTGCCACAAGGCGGTCATGGAGACCGTTGAAAAATTCGGCCGCATCGACGTGCTGGTCAACAACGCCGCGTTCCAAATCCATTCCAGCGATTTCGGCGAGCTGACCGAAGAACATTTCGACACGACGCTGAAGACCAATCTTTACGGCTATTTTCATATGGCGCAGGAAGCGGTGCCGCACATGAAGCCAGGTTCGGCGATCATCAACACCGGTTCGGTAACCGGTATCGACGGTTCAAAACAGCTGGTCGACTATTCGATGACCAAGGGCGGCATCCATGCCTTCACGCGGGCCTTGTCGGGAAATCTCATCGGCAAGGGCATAAGGGTGAATGCGGTCGCACCGGGGCCGGTGTGGACGCCGCTCAATCCGTCGGACAAGGAAGCCGACGACGTCTCGAAATTCGGCGCGGACACGCCAATGAAACGACCCGCGCAACCGGAAGAACTCGCGCCGGCCTATGTGTTCCTCGCTTCGCCGCACTGCTCGAGCTACATCACCGGCGAGATCTTGCCGGTCGTCGGAGGGTACTGAGGATGGCCGAAACGAAATCCGTAACCAAGGAGTAGGATGGATGGGCCGTCTGCTTTTCATGGTGGCGCTCGCTTGCGTAGCGTACCGCATCTACACGGAAACAACAGAATCTGCTCGGCATGTGCCGCAGGATGACGATGAGGCGCTGCGCCAGCAATCAGCGGCCCTGGGCGTCGACCCGTCTCGCTGACGGAGTGGAACCTGCCGGCAATCCGGCCGGCCGAGTTATCAGCCGGCCGGATTGCAGCCTTATTCGGCTGCCTGCAGGTTGATCTTGCTTTCCGCCATTTCGGTGAGCTTGCGATCGGTCGCCTGTTCTTCCCTCAGGTTCTTGGTCAGCACATTGGCGCAGTCGGTGCGGCCGAGTTGCTTGGCCCAGGCGATGAGCGTGCCGTAGCGGGTCATCTCATAGTGTTCGACGGCCTGCGCCGAAGCAATCAGCGCCGCGTCGAGAACCTCCTTGTCATCGACGTCACCGCTCACATCGTCGGCCTCCTCGAGAATGCCGTCGATTGCCGGACAGTTGACCTCCTTGGCCTTGACGCCATGCAACTCAAACACCTCTTCGACGCGCTCGATATGGCCTCTCGTCTGATCGAGGTGTTTTTCAAATCCGGCTTTCAATTGCGGGTCGGTTGCCTTGTCGATCATCTTCGGCAGCGCCTTCTCGATCTGCTTTTCGGCGTAATAGATGTCGCGCAGCGTGTGCACGAAGAGATCGTCGAGTGTCTTGATGTCCTTCGAAAAGAAGCCCATGGCCTTACCTTTCATTGCACTTGGTGTGGATTTCGGCGACGGGGTTTGCACGCCGCCAGCAAAGACCGGGACGGTTCCCGGCTTGTCTGGTCAACGTACCGGCGCCGAAGGAGTTCCTGATTTCCGAGGGCGAACCGCCCCTTCTCCAGACCTGCGATCCGGTCGGTGGGGAGCCTTTGTCTCGATCACACGTTCTAGCCGCAGGGCAACCGGAACGAGAAGGGTCGGCGGAATGTATTTCATGGCATTGGCGGCAGACTATGACGGCACGCTGGCTCATGATGGGATCGTCGCCAGGAAGACGCTCGCCGCGCTTGAGCGGTTCAAGAAAAGCGGCCGCAAGCTGGTTCTCGTCACCGGGCGTGAACTGCCCGATCTCAAGCGCGTCTTTCCCGAGCTTAGCCTCTTCGACAAGGTCGTCGCTGAGAATGGCGCGATGATCTACACGCCGGCCAGCGAGGAAGAACGGGTGATCGCCCCATCGCCCGAGCCCAAATTCGTCGCCAGATTGAAGCGGCAGGGCGTCAAGCCGCTTTCGGTCGGGCGATCGATCGTCGCGACTTGGGAACCCCATCAGGCGACCGTGCTCGATATCATCAAGAAGATGGGTCTCGAATTGGAAATCATCTTCAACAAGGGCGCGGTGATGATCCTGCCGAGCGGCATCAACAAAGCCACCGGGCTCGCTGCGGCCCTTCAGGACCTTCGACTTTCGCCGCACAACGTCGTCGGCGTCGGCGATGCCGAGAACGACCACGCGTTCCTGCAGGCCTGTGGCTGCAGCGCCGCCGTCGACAATGCAATTCCGGCGGTCAAGGATACAGCCGACCTGGTCATGCGTGGCGCCCGCGGCAAGGGCGTGGAGCAATTAATCGCAAAGCTGATAAAGCGTGATCACGCGATAGTGCCGAAGCGCCATGACGGCATCGTTCTTGGATCGTCTGGCGGCGATGATGTCTACCTGTCGCCGAGCGACACGATCCTCATTGCCGGGAGTTCCGGCATTGGCAAATCCACCTTGGCCACCGCGCTGACGGAACGCTTCGTCGAAAGTGGTTTTCAGTTCTGCGTCTTCGATCCCGAAGGCGACTATGACGGCCTCGAAGGCGCCGTTCGCCTGGGAGACGGCTCAAGCGCGCCGACAAAGGCGCAGGTGCTGGATCTGATCGCCAAGGCCGACAGCAACATTGTCGTCAATGGATTGGCCCTGCGCGTCGACGAGAGGCCGGATTTCTTTGCCGACCTGCTGCCTGGCCTGAGCAGTTTCCGCCGGCGCACCGCGAGACCGCACTGGCTCGTCATCGATGAAGCGCACCATCTTCTGCCCAAGCGGCGCGACGATACGCGGGCGGTCCTGTCATTGGAATTGCCGGGCACAATCCTGATCACCGTTCACCCCGAGGCGATCTCGACAGACGCCTTGCGCCTTGTGACAGCCATCATTGCGCTTGGCCCCAAGGCGAAGGACGTGGTGAAGGTCTTCTGCAAGGAAACTGGCATTGAGCCGCCAAAGGACATTCCAACGCCCAAAGGCGCGCGCGTGCTGTTCTGGCGGCCGCAGTCGGGCAAGAAAGTCAAGACGGTCAAGGTGGTCGAACCACGTCAGTCACTCAAGCGGCACAGCCGGAAATATGCCGAAGGCCAGCTCGACGAAGCCGGCAGCTTCTATTTCCATGGCCCTGACAATGCGATGAACCTCAGGGCTCACAATCTGATGATCTTCGCTCAGATCGCCGAAGGGATAGACGACAAGACCTGGGAGTTTCATTTGCGCACCGGCGACTATTCCAAATGGTTCCGACATCAGATCAGGGACAAGGACCTGGCGCGCGAAACCGCCGAGGCTGAAGAGGACAAGACCCTGTCGGCGCAGGATAGCCGAAAGCGGGTGCTTGACGCTGTACGCCGCCGTTACACGGCTCCGGCCACATCCCCGGAGTGACACTCGAGAGCCAAGGCGATTAAGCTATCGCTGCATGCGAAAACTTTTTCAGTCGGACAACGCCGCCACCGCGACAATTTCGATGACGATGTCGGCTTGTGAAGCCCCTCCTCTCAGAGCTCTCGATCGTCAGCCTATCAAATCATCTATTCTGATCGGCAGATCGCGAATGCGCTTGCCGGTGGCATGATAGACGGCACTCGCCACGGCAGCAGCCGTTCCGACATTGCCGAGTTCGCCCAAGCCCTTGACGCCGGCAGGATTGACCTGGTGGTCGATTTCGGGGACCAGGATAACGTCGACCTGTTTGATGTCGGCGTTGACCGGCACGAGATAGTCCTGCAGGTCGCGATTGACGTAGCGCGCGTGTCGCTGATCGATTTCCGTGGCCTCGTGCAACGCTTGGCCGATGCCCCAGATCATGCCACCCATCAGCTGGCTGCGCGCGGTGCGCGTGTTCATGATGCGCCCGGCAGCGAAGGCTCCGACAATGCGCGGCACCCGGATTTCGCGTGTATAGCTGTTGATGCGCACTTCGACGAACTCGGCGCCAAAGGCATATTTGACCGAATCTTCGTCGTTCTCTCCACCATGAAACTCCGATTGTCCGGCATAGAGTTTGCTGAGGGCTTCAGGCGAAGAACCCTTCGGCGCAAACTCGGCATATTCTTCGATGGCGCCGACCTGCATGGCCTTGAAGACATCGGCCAGCTTGGCGGACTTGCCGGTCTCGGTGACGACCTCTTCGTCCTTCAAATCCAGCTTCGCATTGGCCGAACCTGCCAGCGGAGCCCCCTTGCCCGCAGCGGCGGCAAATAGCTTTTCGCGTATCGCATCGCAGGCTTTCATGATCGCCGAGCAGACGCTGGCGGTCGAGATCGATCCGCCCGACACGGGAGCCGGCGGCAAGGCACTGTCGCCCATCTCGACGCTGATCTTGTCCATGCCAACCCCCAGCCTTTCGGCCGCCATCTGGCCGGCGATGGTGCGAACGCCGGTGCCGATTTCATGCGAGCCGCACTGGACCCGAACCTCGCCATCAGCGGTGAGACGAACCCGGGCCGCACAAGGCGCGGCGGCTGTCGGATAGATTGCCGTCGCACAGCCCATCCCGACCAGCCAATCGCCGTCGCGCATCGAGCCGACCGTGGGATCGCGTTTCGACCAGCCAAAGGCCTCCGATGCCTGGTCATAGCACTTGATGAGTGAGCGGCTGGAAAATGGCTTGCCTCCGATCGGCTCCTTCTCCGGTTCATTGATGCGACGAAACTCGACAGGATCCATGCCGAGGGCCACGGCCATTTCGTCCATGGCGTTTTCCAGCGCGTAGACATAGGGCGTCTCCGGCGGCGATCGCATGTAGCCAGGCGTGTTGCGGTCGGCATGAACCAGCGAAACATGCGTCAGAACGGAGCCGTAATTGTACATGCGCGCGGTGGCGGACGTGCCGCCGACGACATAAGGGTCAGGGCGTGACGTCACCTCCCAGGCCTCATGTCCGAACGCCGTGATGCGGCCGTCCTTGCCGGCGCCCATGCGGATCCGATGCCGCGTTTCGGCTCGATAGGTCTGCGTACCGAAGGCTTGCATGCGATTGACGACGCAGCGAACCGGCCGGCCGATGCGCCGCGCCGCGACGGCAACGATCGCAGTGCGTGCCGTCATCGGCCCCTTGGAGCCGAAGGCGCCGCCAATATAGGGACTGACGATCCGCACATTGGCCGGGTCGAGCTTCAGTTGGCGTGCCAGTTCCACCTTCCAGCCCGTAACATTCTGGCTGGGCTCGTGTATCGTCAACTGGTCGCCCTGCCACACGGCCGTGGTCGAAAACAGCTCGATCGGATTATGATGTTGGGTCGGCGTCGAATATTTTTCGTCGATCTTCACCGTCGCATCCGCCCAAGCGGCGTCGAAGTCACCGGCCTTCGCATCCTCCTTGAACATCGGGCTTTTGCCGGCAGCCGGTTCCATCTTCACGCCCTTGGAATCAAAGCTGGCGCTGGGCCGTTCGTCCTCGTAGTCGGCGCGGATCAACATCGCTGCCTCCTCCGCCGCCTCGAAGGTTTCTGCGACCACCAGAGCGATGATCTGACCATCGTGAAAAACCGTCTTGTCGTGCAAAGGCCCAATCGAACTTGCGCCGGTGTTGCCGAATTTCGGCATGTCGGTCTTGTCCAGGTCGCCATAGGTGACGATGTCCAGCACACCGGGTACGGCCCTGGCGTCTTTCGTGTGAAGTTCGGAAACCTTGCCCCGCGCAATGCTGCTGGTGGCAAGGGCACCGTGGGCGACGTTGGCGGTGACGATGTCGGCGGGATAGCCGGCCTGTCCGGTAACTTTTAGCCGGGCGTCAATGCGAACAACGGGATCGCCCTGGTTTTCCCTTGGAGCGGGTGCAGCTTGGTTCATGGCTCAGCCCTTCATATCCCGGGTTTCGAGCAGCGCCCGCACCAGCGTGCGCTTGCCGAGCGGTATCTTGAATGCGTTATGCTCGCGCGGTCTGGCATCGGCGAAAGCAGCCGCGGCGGCCTCCTGCGCCGTGGCTTCGTCAAGCACTTTGCCCTGTAGCGCGTCCTCTGCTTCGCGCGCACGCCACGGCACCGTCGCCACTCCGCCGAGCGCAATGCGCGCACTCCTTACCGTCTCGCCATCCATGTCGAGCGCGACAGCCGCGGACGCCAGCGCAAACGCGTAGGATTCGCGATCGCGTATCTTCAGATAGCGCGACCGGCTGCTCCACCGTGCGAGCGGCACTTCGATGGCGGTAATAAGCTCGTCGGCGGCCAGATCCGTCTCGATGTCGGGCGTCTCGCCCGGCCGTCTATGCAGCTTGGCAAAAATGAGCGTGCGCCTTCCCCGCGAACCTTCGACATCGACGGTGGCGTCCAGCGCAACCAGCGCCTGCGCGAAATCACCATGATACGTGGCAATGCAGGCATCGCTCGTACCCAGCACGGCATGCTGGCGATTGGACCCTTCCATCGCAGCGCAGCCGGAGCCCGGTTCGCGCTTGTTGCACGGCCAAGATATCTCTCGAAAATACTCGCAGCGCGTACGTTGCAGCACATTGCCGCCCAGGCTCGCCATGTTGCGAAGCTGACCGCTGGCAGCGAATTTCAGGCTGTCGGCGAGGACCGGGCAACGGCGCCTGACATCATTGTTGTCGGCTGCTTCACCCATACGGACCAGCGCACCAAACCGGATCTTATCATCGTCTATCCTGATCTGCCGCAAGGCCGGCTCGGCAAGAGTGTTGAGGTCGAGCAGTCGCTCCGGCCGCGCAACACCGAGCTTCATGTAGTCGGCCAGATTGGTGCCGCCGGCGATGAACTGCGTGTCGGCACCGGTTGGCGGAACATGCACGGTATCGGGACGGGATGCCATGGCGATTGCCGCGGAGACGCTGGTTGGTCTTTCATATACGAATGGGCGCATCCTAAGCCCTCCTGGTCTCGTCGCGTGCCTGGACGATCGCGGCAACGATGTTGGGATAGGCCGCGCAGCGACATAGATTGCCGCTCATATATTCGCGAATATCGTCTTCCGACCCAGCATGGCCTTCGTTGATGCAACCGATGGCGGACATGATCTGACCCGGTGTGCAATAGCCACATTGAAAGGCATCGTGGTCGACGAAGGCCTGCTGGACCGGATGCAATTCCCCTTCCGCCGAAGCCAGGCCTTCCACCGTTGTGATCTCTCGGCCCTGGTTCATGACGGCAAAGCTCAAGCAGGACAGTACCCGCTTTCCGTCGATCAGCACCGTGCAGGCACCACACTGACCGTGATCGCAACCTTTCTTGGTGCCGGTCAGGCCGACATGGTCGCGCAGCGCGTCAAGCAGGCTGGTTCGATTGTCGAGCGCGAGGTTGTAGGTCTGCTTGTTGATACGCATCGAAACCGCCGACAAATCGCGCGGTTCGGCCGGTTTTGCGGACGCGGGCTGGGCAGCTCTCGTCGGGGAATTTACAAGCGGCATCACCGCCGCCGCCGAAACAGAGGCCGTCATGAACATGCGTCTGCTCAGGCCACTGGAAATCTTGGCATCGGACATGGCTGGCTCCGGGCTGGCTGGGTCTCAAGCGGCCCAAACCACTCGCGGAGGGCAAAGTTCCCTCCTCACGAGCCTGTGATCCTTTTTTCTGTCGGCGGGATCGACGCAATCGGAACCTCCCCGGTCAAGCGATGGTTGTGTGCCAACAGCGGGAAGGAGGCGATCATGAGCGATGGTCGGCATGGCAAGGACGGTGACAATGGACCCGTATTCTCTGCGGAGCAGGCGAGACAAGGCGATATCATCCTGCGAACGCGCACGCGTCGGGTCGTCTTCATAGCCGGCTTGGCCGGCGTCGTGATCCTGGCCCTCGTCGTGAGGTTGGCAATCGGCTGAACCAATCCCCCTCGCCTTGCTGCTACACTCTCCCCGGCCCGAAAGGCGCTAGCTTGCGCGGCGCGGCGGTGTTTGGCCATGCATCGCGATGCGCCATTGGCTACGCGACTTCTGTTGGAACCAGCGCGTCGAGTCGACGTTCAGCCCTTATTCAACAGGAGGAACAGGCCATGCCACGAGGCGAGAAATCGAAATACACTGACAAGCAGGAGCGCAAAGCCGACCACATTGCCGAAGGCTATGAGAAGCGCGGGGTTTCCGACAAGGAGGCAGAGCGGCGCGCATGGGCTACCGTCAACAAGGACGATGGCGGCGGCAAGAAGGAAGGCGGTTCCGGCCGCGGCAAACACACGGGCCATCCAGCGGCGCACAAAGGCGGCAAAAGCGGCGGCAAGGCATCGGCATCACGGTCTGCCGCAAGCCGATCGGAATCGGCAAGGAAAGCTGCGGCGACCCGCAAGCGCAATGCGGAACACCGCGCACATTGATATGAGGCCGGCACTGAATGCGGCGGGAGCACAGGGATGAAATCGCAGCTCGTCAATGAGATCGGCGGACAACGGACATTCGTCGTGGTGCTCGACCCAGGCGAAGAAGCGTTCGCGGCACTGACCGCCTTCGCGGTCGAGCAGAAGATCGGCAGCGCCTCCTTGACCGCCATAGGGGCTTTCGAAAAAGCCACGGTGGGCTGGTTTGATCCGGCCTCTAAGACCTACCGCAAGATCCCTGTCGACGAACAGTGCGAGGTTCTGAGCGCGATCGGCGATGTCGCACTGGGTGACGACGACAAGCCCAGCCTGCACGTCCATGCGGTGCTTGGATTGAGTGACGGCACCACTCGGGGTGGACATCTGCTCGACGGCATCGTTCGGCCAACGCTCGAAATCACCCTGGTGGAAGCACCCGGTCATCTGCGTCGCAGCAAGCGTCCGGAGCTCGGTGTCGCACTCATCGATCTTGACGATTGATCTCCAGCCCCTCCACCCGTGCTCACGCTTTCTCGTTCCGCTCAGCTGATGCTGTGTCCGGCGGCGCTTCCCAGCCAAACACGCTGCGCCCGCCGAGCTGATGCGACTGGTCGAATTCTCCCGCGACAATTTCCTTCAGGCTGGGGCCGGTCACGTATCGTTCGACTTGCCGCGACTGATCGTCGAGCCGCCTCAAGGCACCGATTTCTTCATCGCGACCGAGCTTTGCCTTCTGCACGGCCGACTTCAGAACCCCGATCGTCTCGTCATAGACCTTCAGCGGTACCGGAAATGGATGCCTGTCCTTGCCGCCATGCGCCAGCGAGAAGCGGCCGGGATCGGAAAACCGGCAAGGCGCGCCATGCACCACCTCGGCAACGAGGGCCAGCGCGCGCACCGTACGCGCGCCGACGCCGGGGACCAGAAGGAGCTCGGCGAAATCGGTGGGACCGCGGTCCGCGGCGGCTGCGATATTGCCGTGAAGACGATGCATGACGACATCGCTTTCGCGAACATCATGGTGGGCCGGCATGACCAAATGCGGCAGCAGCGGCTGCTCCGGTTCTTGCCGGCGCGTCGGCTCCGCGCAACGCTCCAATGCTGCAAGCTCGCCCAGGATGCGATCGGGTCCGAGGTCTTGCAAAAGGTTCAGTTGCCCTTGGCGCGACGCGTCGGCGCGCCTGTCGGTCAGGTTGACGATCTCACCTTGATGGACGCCCTCGATGGCGGCATGCGGCTGCTCGACAAAACTCTTGAGGCCCTCGGAGAGCCAATGGTAGCGGCGCGCCACCTTGCTGTCACCGTTCATGCCTTGCTGCACCACGACCCAGCGACCGTCATCGGTGACGATGAAACCATGCAGATAGAGATCGAAACCGTCCTGGACAGCGGCGCTGTCGACCTTGGCGACAAGCCGGCTGACGGTGGCCAGGCCCGCTCCGTCGAAGCCGACGCGTTGGCCGATGGCCTCCAGCTCATGCGGGGTTTTGCGCGAATGCACGCCGCGACCACCGCAGACATGAATGCCGAGCTCGCCGGAAAGCGGCGTAAGGCCACGCTTCAAAGCGCCCACGACGCTGGTCGTGATCCCCGACGAGTGCCAATCCATGCCCATGACAGCACCAAAGGACTGGAACCAGAATGGATGCGCCAGCCGCCGCAGCAGCTCGTCTCGACCATAGTGATGAATAATCGCCTCGCACATCACGGCGCCAAGACGCGTCATGCGGTCGCCGAGCCATTTTGGCACGCGCCCGCCATGGAGTGGAAGATCAGCACTTCCCGATCGTTGCGTCACGTCTGCTACCTGTTCTGGTGTCCGTCATTCTCTTAACAGATAGGCAGCCCAACCGCGCAAGGAAGCATGGACACTTCCACTCGGGCCGGGTTAGCGGACGTCAAGTCCAGTTCGAGAGAACCGTTTCCATCTCAACCGTCTCGACCTGCTGCGCGAAACGTTGGTGATAAACCGTCAGCAGTGCATCATGGGTTGCGTCGGAAGAACTGCACAGCGCGTCCGTGACGAGAACCACGCGATAGCCGAAATCGATGGCCCCGAGCACGGTGGCGAGAACGCAAACATCTGTTTCGCCACCGGTAATGACCAGCGTATCGATGCCGCGCTCCACCAGAAGGGCTCTGAGGCGCCCTTCGAACCAGGGCGAATAGATGTGCTTGTCGATGATCGCCGCTGGCGGGCAGTAGCCGGCTAAAGACGGCAACAGTTCGGTCATTTCGGGCCCGATCGTCTCGATCGTCAGGGAAGCCCAGCGCTCATAATAGCGCTTCCATGTGCCGACGCCCTGCCCCGGCTTTTCGGCTGGCAGGAAACGTGTAAAGACCGTCTGTGGCGCGCGTCTTTCGACCAGCCTCTCGATCTGCGGGAGAACCCGGGTGATCCAGGGCGTTGCCCATTGAGACGGCTCGGCAAACAGCCGCTGCATATCCACGCAGACATGCATGCATCGATCGCCGAGAGGTCCGTATGCCAGCCCCGGCATCGACATCAGCGCTTCTCCGACCGACGATGCATTTCCCTGTTTCCTCCCATTGTCGGCAAAGACACGCAACGCCGCGCGCAAGCACTGGTTCCTGAGATAGCTACAGGAACCGACGCAAATGGCTCGCGTTTCCGCTGAGATGAATGGAGGTGCTCGCATGAGACCGCGCGATGGACGTTGGAGCTGCAAGTCAGCCGGGGCGCCAAAATGGAACTGAGCGGAGGATGTCTCTGCGGCACGATCCGCTTCCGCGTTGGAAGCGAACCGAGAGTGCATTATTGCCATTGTGATATGTGCCGGCGAACGACCGGCAGTGCGTTCGCGGTTCTAGCCTGGGTGCCTTCCCAAAGCGTGACCTGGACCAATGCCACGCCGACCTATCGCAGATCTTCACCGATTGCCCGGAGGGGCTTCTGCTCCACCTGCGGATCGCCGCTCAGCCTTGCCTATGACGCATCGCCCGGAGAGATCGCGTTGCATGTCGGAACGTTCGACGATCCGGCTCGCCTGGAGCCGCGCTATAACTATGGATCGAGGCAGCGACTTGGCTGGGTTTGCTGTGGAATAGACCTGCCGCACCACGATACCGAGGAGCGATGGTGAAACCATGTCTGAAGGGCAAGCCAGATGAGCATGTTTTACCGGGCGGCCAAGATTGCCGAAGAGGTCCACGCAGCACAGCGCGACAAGACCGGGCGACCGTATATCGAGCACTGCCGCCGGGTCGTCGACGCGGTCGAAACCAGGGACCAGAAGGTCGTCGCCTATCTCCATGACGTCGTGGAAAAGGGCGAAGGCTGGAACCGGACCAGGTTGGACGAGGCCGGTTTTGGCCCGACGATCGCTTCGGCCGTCGACGCCATGTCGCGCAGGGATGGCGAGGACTACTTCGCGTTCGTGCGACGAGCGGCATCGAATCCATTGGCGCTGCCGGTGAAGCGCGCGGATCTGGCGGACAATATCTGGCAAGCCCGACAGGTCGGGGCATCGACTGTCAAATATGAGGAGGCACTACGCATCCTTGATGACGAGTTTCCGCGCCGTCAGCACCAGCTTGAATCAACTCGCCCCGCTGCGAACGGGCAATCTACTCCGGGACGTGGGGCGTGTGCCGTCTGTCCTCCGCGGGCTCAGCATCGATGCGCGCCTTTTCCGGATCGAATGCACCATGACGTGCAATGGGCCGCGCCGCGGTTTCAGGCGTCTCGTATGCCCACATGAAATCGTCAGCCGAGCTGCCAACCGCATGGACGCGCCAGTAGCTCGCGGTGCCTTTCGAAGGGGAGCGGCTGGTGGTGTTCGTCTTTTCGAAAAGGTCGAAATAGATGTCTTCGAAAGGGATGTAGAACACGGGCTCATGTCCTTCTTCCTGAAGCACTTTCGCCCGTTCCGTAGCAGCGACTATGGCGTCGGAAAATCGTACCGTCACCGTGCCGGCAAACGGTTCTATGGCCAGCTGGCCAGCATGGTGTGCTGAGATTGCGTCTGAAGCTTGCATTCAAATTCTCCCTGGCTGCCGATGATTGCGAGACCGCATTTCGGTTCGTCATGCATGGAGACGAAATGCGCGGCGATGCGTCAGGTTCCGGCCTCTACTATGAGGTTGGATGATGACTCCACTTCAGCGTTTGCCATGGCTGTCGAGAAACGCAGCCAACAATCGCGCAACCTGATCAGAAGCCTCACGCGTCGGGAAGTGTCCGATGCCATCCAGCACCACCCGCCTATAGAACGCGGTGAAATGCTCTTCGAGCCCCTCTGAGGACTGGGCAAACACAACGCGGTCGTCGCCACCATGGAGCGTCAGGATCGGCACCGTGATGATCTTGACCGCTGCTTGCCGGCGGGCAAGTTCGGCATAGCGTGGATCGGGCTCGGCCTCTTCCCATCTGACCCGATAGGAATGCAACGTCACATCCGCCCAGTCAGGATTTTCGAACGAACTCGCGACACCATCGAAAATAGCGTCGTCGAACCAGCCTGATGGACCCCAGCTGTCCCACTGGTATCTGGCGAATTCCTTGCCGTTGTTTCGTACGAACTCGGCGCCCCGTGCCGTCGCCATGAACCATTGATACCAAAATGCTTTCGCTTGTCCGGGCGCCGGCGTTGCTGGTTTGCCTGGTTGCCAGCCGAGCGACAGCGCAGCACAGCACTTGATGCGGTCCGGGAAAACCGACGCGAGCAGATAGGATATCCGGGCACCCCAATCGTGTCCGACGACCGCAAAGCGGCTGAGGCCCAGCGCATCGGCAAAATCCAGCACATCCTGCGCCATCGCGGCAATCTCGCCCGAGCGCATGATTTCTTTTGACAGGAACGATGTCGGCCCGAAGCCCCGCAACCAAGGCGAAAACGTCCGGAAGCCAGCTTCATGAAGGACCGGCGAAATCCGAGCGTATGTCGTCGCGTCGTCGGGCCAGCCATGCAGCAGGATAACCGGGGCGCCGTCCTGCGGTCCACCATCGAGATAGGCGACGCGCAGCAGAGGTGTGTCGCAATGTGAGACGGAGTTCATTGGCTCTGAGGCGCAATAGCTGGCTTATCATCACCAGTCGCGGACTCTGGCCTGGCGGCCTGGTCAACTTGTGGGTTCTTGTTGATGGGGCCGGTGTTGGCTTTCATCGGCTCGATATTGTTGTCGCAGGCGCCGAGCGTAAGGCCAGCGGCCAGGACCAGGAGTGAAAAGAACCTCTTCATCGAAACCTCCTCTGGTTGCTGTCCGGCAAACCAGGTTCCACCAATTTGGTTGCCTGATCGTCCTCTCAAGACGCCACGGCATCTGACGATCAACGCTTCAAGCTATTGGAATCGGCTGCAACTGTCGGATCAGGCAAAACCGGGCCACGTTCAGTCTCCGAACCCTCAGCCTCGATCTCCTGCACGGCCTGGTCCCAGTGCTCCTGCTCGCGGCCAGCCGGCCTGCCCTCTTGTTCCCAGATTTCATGGGCTCGCCGTTTGATCTTTTCTTCCCTGCTGTCCATGGCCAGATCCTCCAATTCGTCAGTCTCAATTCCGGGCCATATTTTTTGTTCCTCCTCTGTCGGGAACAGCCGCTGCCGGAGCCGCGATTTCGGGGAAGGCGCTTGTGGATTGCGTGGGACGAAACCGCTTGGTAATTTTCGTACTGATATTTTTTCGTGACACACCGATGCCCGCAGCTTTATGAATCTGGCTATCGGCCAGCGCCGAGCACGTCCCTCTCCGATCCCACTGCCGGCGCTCAATGCCTGATCGCCCGCCGCACCGATATGGCGGGCTGTTGCTTCGATTGGAGGTGACGCCCATGCGGGAATTGCCGAAAGACATCGACGCCGATGTGGTCATCGAAATCAGCAAGCTGCTGGACGACAGCCCGCTTTTCGTCCCGGTGCGGGTCCATGAACTTGCGGCCAGGGTGAGGCAGAGGGTGAAGACCGGCCTGCCGGATCTTTCGATCGAGGAACTGATCGTGGAGATGGCCTCCGTACGTCAGCTGGCCATGGCCTTCGATCTGCCTGGATCGGAGAATGTCGTGCAAATCCCGGTGCGGTATAGCCGCTAGCACCGCGGCATCACACGCTCCATCCGGAGGTCAGGACAAGCGATGCCTCAAACATCTGCGCACCGATCTCATCGCGTACTTTGACGGTTACCTTGACGAAATCGCAGTCGGGCATTTCGTCTTGGGCAATATCCTGCAAAATACGAATTGCTTCCGCTCTGGCTTGTTCCCGGGATTCGAACAGCTGCCCGTTATCATCGGGTATCGCGCCGTCACCGTTTTGAAGATCGAAATAGTACCGCTTCATTTTCGGGCCACGCTGGAAACATCTGGCGGGTCAATGTTTTCGCTTTATTGGTGGTTCCTGCCCGCTCGGCGGCCGTGCTGGTGAAGACGTGGTCGTTCAACGCACCGCAGCGCGAAGCGCCGATAGGAAAAGCACAAGCAACGCCAAGGCGTTGAGGCCGGCGGCGATGGCATGCGAATACTCCCATTGGCGCCGCAGCAGCTCCCAGTTTTCAGGCAGGACAGTCCAGTTCCGGGTCGCCTGATTGATTGGATAGGTCAGCGTCCAATTGTGTGGCGCCGATGCTGAGAAAGGCGACAAAAACCAAGCCGAAAGATGCACTCGCTCGGTAGAGCAGGATCGCCAGGGCGGCCGTAGAGAGCAATGCTCCCAGCACTACGATGGCGAACAGGCTCCATCCATCATAGGCGCGTTGCGCAGCCAGATAGTTCGGCCCGTCGAGCTTCATTTTGTTGAACATCGTGAAGAAATGCGCGGCGGCCGGAACGAAAGCCAATACAACGAAAATGAAGCTGACCACTCTCAGACTATAAATTGCCATATCCGGTCTCCTCTCAGGAGAGAGCTAGGGCAATCGGCAGAGTTGAAAAGGTCGTTTTAGCGGCGGCTTTCGCCCGCGATCGTATGATCTCAAGCGAGGTCGTTTTTTAGCCCACTCAACTATCTCGGAACATTTTTTTTGGGTGCTGGTTCTACGCACTGAAGGGACGAACCTTACCCAGGGAGATTTCCCCATGAAACATGTTCTCATTACCAGCATGCTGGCGATCGGGCTCGGCTGTGGAACGGCGATGGCTCAGACACAACAGCCCGAAAGCCAGTCTGGCGCAGACGCCAATTGCGCTTCCGGGCAAGCTGGCTGCCAGAATGGTTCCAAGATGGGCGAGCAGGCTCAGGACAAGACCAAGCTGAAGACCGACGAGCAGGCTCAGGGCAAGGCCGGCACAACCAATCAGCAGGCCCAGGACAAGACCAAGCTGAAGACCGACGAGCAGGCTCAGGGCAAGGCCGGCACCACCACCGACCAGCAGGCTCAGGACAAGGCCAAGATGCAAACCGACGAGCAGGCTCAAGGCAAGGCCGGCACCACCACCGACCAGCAGGCTCAGGACAAGGCCAAGACGCAAACCGACGAGCAGGCCCAGGGCAAGGCCTCGACGCAGGATACGACGTCGACCGGTTCCATCAACAACGTGACGGTGGAGCAGAAAACCGAAGTCACCCAGATCATCCGGGAGACGAAGGTCGAGCCTGTGTCCAACGTCGATTTTGACATCACCGTCGGCGTCGAAGTTCCGCGGCAAAAGGTCAGGCTGCATCGTTTGCCGGCTCGTATCGTCAAGATCGTTCCCGCTTACGAAAGCTACGAGTATTTCGTGCTTGCGGACGGCCGGATCGTGATCGTTGATCCGGATACGTTCAAGATCGTCCTGATTTTGACCTGATATGTCCGAGCAGTGGTCCGCCCTCCAGAGGGCGGACCGCCAATGCTGGGCTGCTATGGATTCAAAGCAACCCGCAAAAGGGACTGCAAGCGGCAGGTGATACACCCTGCCACCGCATCGCGAGGGCTAGAGACGCCCGAGCACGACCAGGATAATGACTATAAGCAGCAGAAGACCGAGGCCGCCCCCGCCGTAATAGCCGGTGCCGTAGAATGGCCCGCCGCCAAGCCCACTAAAACCGCCAAGCAATGCAATAATCAGAATGATGATAAGAATTGTGCCGAGACCCATGACTTGCTCTCCTGTTTGCGGCTTCGCGCCTTAGACGGAGCGGCGGTCGCCGGCTGATGTGATTATGAACTCGCTACAAGCCTTCCTGTTCCCGACTGAGACCGCATCGACGCTGCCAGGTTGAAGGATGTCAGGCGAACAAAGGTCACCCCGAGATGCCCAAGTAGCCCCGGTCTTTCAGCAATCCAGCGAGATGGGCGGCGTTTGATGCTGCCATTTCGATCGCACCCGAGACTTTTTCCGGAGTCGCCGGCAGATCGACATAGTTAACCTCCTGCATGGCCTCGCCGACCCAGTAGACCCCGCCATTGGCCGGGATGGTGAAGCCAACATCGTTCAGTGCCTGAAAGCATTCCGCGTGGCAGTGATGCGCACCGTCCTCATTGCCGACGATGGCCACCAAGGCCACCTTTCCTGCTGCCGGCATGCGCCCTTTGTCATCGGTCTCCTCGAGAAACGCATCCATCCGCTCCAGGACGCGCTTGGCCACACTCGAGGGCTGGCCAAGCCAGATCGGGAGCCCGAGTACGAAAATGTCGGCCGCCAGTATTTTCTTTCTGAGTTTCGGCCAATCGTCGCCCTCGCCCATGTCGGAGAGCACGCCGGGTTTGATATCGTGACTGAGCGCACGCACGATCTCGCCCTTCACCTCGTATTGCATCAGCGCCGCCAGGACATCGGCGAGCAACCGATCGGTGGAGGATTTTTCTCTGTCGTTCGAAGCTTTGAGCGAGCAATTAAGTGCGAAGGCCGTGAGCGGCATCTGGATCTCCCTGCATTGTCCTAATTGCGATCGCCCCGACTTCCTCGCGACAGCCCATTCGCCCGTTGCGGGACCGCCCGGCATTTAACGCCAGGGTTGAATGCTTGTTCCGCCAGGCTGACCAACAGGCCGGTGGCGAGATTGCCCCTCCTCCCACGTGGCGACGGTCCAGCCGGCACACAGCGGCTGGCTCTTGAGCACTGACCACCGCTGGAGAACTGCAACCAGTGGGGCAACTTAGTCGATCGCTCGTCGTTTTCTCCTGAATTCCTGAGAATGGATCAACGATGCTCGTCCCTCGAAGCAGGCGATATGCAGCTGGCGGTATCCACGGCCGGCGATCCGGGCCGACCGGCCTTGATCCTTCTGCACGCTGGCCCCATTCCCGGAAAATCTATGATGGTGTGATCGATGAACTCGGCGGGCGATACTTTACGCTGGCTTTCGATCTTCCGGAGATCGGTGGATCGCGTGGCACGCCGCCGTCGGCGGAAAAGAAGGTTCTTATGCTCCTGCGGAGTTAGCGCAATGTCCGCAAGGTGATCGAGTATCGATGCAGGTCAACTGGCGGAATGCTGTGCTCCCATTCCGTGCGCGATCGTCCAGTCATGAGATACGCCGACCTTGGTTCGACGACGATGGTCCGGCGATCCCACTTGGCGCCATTCTTCCGCCGGAGCCGGAAGCTGCAAGGCGCCAGCAACGAAACACCCGCAACGTCTTCGAAATGAGGTTTGTCTCGATGCCAGCCGATGCCGGCGCCGGGCCGGTATTCATTGATCAACACTTGCGCGAAGGCCTCGGCGGGCTTGCCTGCCAACGCCGCGATCTGGTCGCGCAGGGCCAACAGGAAGTCAGGGATCGGCGGGGCCTCGACCACCTGGCGCCTATCGTAGTCGTAGCGCAGGCCAAAACCCACGACGCGCCGGTTTGCCAGATGGCCATGGAAATCGAACGCCTCGAAAGGCAGGCCTTCGAGATGCCGGGCGAGTTCGGTTTCTTCTTGCGCGGTGATAAGATCAGGCTGGTAGAGGAAACCTTCCGGCAGGTCGTCGGCGGCACCAAAGAGATCGTGCTGGAGCCCGGATGAGTCGGAGCCGAGTGCTTTCGATTTGGGTGTCGCCATCCCAGCTAGATGGTGAAGGCCAGTCCGCCTGGCAATATCGGAACCGAGCCAGCAAATCTGCACTCCGCCCTGCGGATATCACCGCACTGACCGGACAAAGCCTGTCAATCCGGAGTCTATCGGGGTGACTGTATTCAATCCAGGATTCCGCGGGCATGCCTTGAATGCGATCGAGGGACGCTGCGTCCATGTACGTACGATTCTTACCGAACCATCAGCTTCCGTTGCCAGTTGCTTGTCAGCAACTAGATTGGCAACGCGGCATCCCCAAAAAATGCCGCGGTGGCCGGCGCGGGTTTGGGCAACGGTGTCTCACCGGCATCATCGCGTCGGCCACTCGAAATGTCTTCTTGGCGGTTCAGTGGCGGAGAAGCCTCTGTTGGCCCCGGCCCTCAAGCGAGTGGCCGCTCCTGCCTCGCGGGATGCTTCGAGCCCAAATCTCCGATAAGCCGGCGGTACTGGGTTTCGGGTGGGCCGTAAGAGTCTCGCGCCAACTTTATGAGACCATCTCGATCGCGGATCGTGATCTCTCCGCGGCGCGCCCGGATATAACCGTAACTCTCGATCATCTGGAGGCCGACGGTAACCCCCGGACGCCTGACACCAAGCATGATGGACAGAAATTCATGGGTTATCATGAGCCGGTCGCCGACAGTACGGTCGCTGCACATCAGAAGCCATCTCGCCAGTCGGACTTCCAGGCTCTGCCGTGCGTTGATCGATGCGGTGTAGCTTGTCTGAACGTGGAAATATTGGACATAGCGCAACAGGAACGGTCGCAATGTAGGACTGTCCTCCAGGGCTTCGACGAAGGGGGCAGCCTCCATCCGGAGGGCCTCGCATGTCGACTGGACGTAACAGTCAAAGTTGGCCTGGTCGTCCCCCATGACCAGGGCCGAGCCGGTCATTCCCTCGAACCCGATGATTCCGACTTCCGCTTCGGTCGCCGCCGAAGTTCTCGCCACCACCGAGGCCAGTCCGCTTTCCAGAAAATAGACGGCCTCGATCTTCTGCCCCGCGGTCTCCATCGGCGCGCGCAACTCCAGGAAAACGCTCGCCAGATGTGGCCTCAGCCGCGCGAAATCGTCCGCGCTCATGCGGCGAAGCAATTCGCTCTTGGCTTGCAGTATCTGGTAATCCACGAGACTCTTTTCCCTTGGGCAAGAGCACTGGAATCTCTTAGCCGGCCGCGCCCGTCGAACGAGCGGACGGTAACGAA
Source organism: Mesorhizobium sp. M7A.F.Ca.ET.027.02.1.1 (assembly GCF_004022985.1). Taxonomy (NCBI): domain Bacteria; kingdom Pseudomonadati; phylum Pseudomonadota; class Alphaproteobacteria; order Hyphomicrobiales; family Phyllobacteriaceae; genus Mesorhizobium; species Mesorhizobium sp. M7A.F.Ca.ET.027.02.1.1. Next base: position 43,856 of record NZ_RZOL01000004.1, read on the forward strand.
CCATAGACTTCGTCTCGCGCAGCACTAGACGAGCCGGCGTGTTGGTATGAAACCGACAGTTACTGCTGAAGACTCGAAGGCCTTGTTGGCTGACCATCTTTCGCCAGCAAACGAGCCTCCCGCAGGATAGAGGCGCGATCGAACCCGAGGAGCGATATGATATCATGTATCTGTTGTTCAGCGGCGCCTGTATCCCGCGCAAGCGCGGTTATCGCGACTACTGGCAGACCGGGGTGCTCGGGCTCCTTCGCCATGCAACGCCATGCCTCGTGATGGACAAGAGCGATGGTCACTCCCAAGCGTCAACGCCCAAACTGTGCTGCTGACGATTGCCCTTTGTACGCTTCCGTACAGAGCTTTGCGAGTCAATTCGGGCCGAGGCTGATTTGAGGATTCTTGCGTCCTTGCGTCGTCCGTCCGTCGCCCCGAAATTCTTCGGAACGATTGCCCGGCTGAGAGGTTCAAATATTCCACCCAACAGGAGTTCGAACGATGGATCACACCAACCACGTACGCCTCACAAGCACCGAACTGACGCCAGACATTCTCGAAGACGCCACCATTTACGACGCGGATGACAACAAGGTCGGCAGCGTTTCGCATGTCCACGGGTCTGGAGCCGCCAGTCAGGTCGTCATCGATGTCGGCGGCTTTCTCGGCATAGGTGCCAAGCCGGTGGCCGTTCCCGCGAGCCAATTGGAATTCATGCGCGATGAAGACGGCGACGTTCACGCGGTGACGAACTGGACCAAGGATCAGCTCAAGAACATGCCCGAGCATCACGATGCATGATTTTGAGGACTTCACCTTGAACGGGAGCGGCCGTTCGGCCGCTCTCTGAACGTCCTTGGGCGCGACAGGATTGACAGACGATGCGGCGCGAGACCGGAGCCTGCTTCTGCGGAGGAATCGCCGCAGCCATGGACGGAGAGCCTTTCTGGATATGCTACGATCACGACGACGATTGCCGCCGGGCCATCGGAAGTCCGATGACAATTTGGGTCGGTTACCGGCCAGAGCAATTTCAGCTTCTTAGAGGGGCACCGAAGGCCTTTTCCAAAACGCCAGGCGTCACCCGCACGTTCTGCCCGGACTGTGGAAGCTCGATAGGCTATAGCGACGAAGGTCTGCCGGACGAGTCCTACGTGGCGGTCGGTTTTCTTGACAAACCTGAAGGTTTTCGGCCGCAAGCCCATGCCTATTGGGATCTGAGGCTACCGTACATCGAGTTTGATGACAGCCTGCCACGCATCGACCGATATTCGAGGAAGCGCGACCCGAAGTTGGGCAACCCGCGCGACCGGTAGTCGCCGTGCAAGGCGCGAGGGCATCGGCGGAACCTGACGATCGCTAACGGGTTATTCGGGCAGACCCGTCGGGTGCCACCATGCCATCGACCGTGATCCGAAACGCACAATACGACCCCGCCACCAGGATCCTCTCGGTCTGCTTTGTTCCGAGCGGCAAACGTTACGACTATGAGGATGTTGCTCCGGTAACTTATGCCGCTTTCACCAAAGCTTCCTCAAAAGGCCGCTTCTTCAATGAATTCATCCGAGATCGCCATCGGTACCGCCGCGTGGCGTGACAAGTTCGGACATGAGCAGACGATGCACGGAACCTGACCCGCACCGTCTCGTTGACGTCTCGTCGAAGCAAACCAGGCAATGACAATTCATCTGGATATGCTCGGGACCGGCAAAGATCGATCGGAACAGCCTACAAAGGAGTTCAAGAGCCATGACGGCCAAGAAGCAGAAGACCGAAAGCAAGGACAAGAAGGCGCTGCGCTTGGCAGAGACCACCGACGTCTCACCCAAGCAGGCCAAGGAGCTTATGCAAAAGCATGGCAAGGACAGCCCCAAGGTCGAAAAAGAAGCCAGAAACTTCAAGGCGGAAGGATAGGATCCGCATTGAGGCCCGGCTTGCATGACCCATGCAGGGGATCGGCCGCCAGGCAATTCGGGATTAAGGGGGTTCGCCGGCCTTTTCGGCCGCGAGCGCAAAGGGGAAGTGCAGCACCAGGTTGCGGTTCTCGTCAAAAATCTCGAAGGCCAATCCGGTACGCAGCGGCTTGCCATGCAGCAGCTCTTCGGCGAGGATTTCCTTCGCCGACGCCATCGCGTTTTCCTCGGCGCTCGGGAGATCAGAAAATTCCTGGCCCTCGGGATCCTCCTGCAAGCTTCCGCTCTCATCTCGAAGGTCGAAAAAGTACCTGGACATGCCGACTGAACTCCTCATTGCGATGATAGAATCGGAAGCGCCAGCCTCAGATTTCAGTGCCTGATGTACCTGGATTGTCGAAGAGCACAGCCAGGCCATGCTCGATGGCGCAGGCCGCAATCAGATCATCGAAGGCCTCTCCCGAAAGCGGGCAACTTGGCATCACCTCCCGAATTGCGGTTCCGGCCTTGGCGGTAGAGATCACATGGTGGCGTTTCTTGCGTGTCTCGACATATTGCTGGACCAGGATTTTCAGGCGCCTCACCGCAACATCGTCCGTAAACATGGATTCCTCAGCCAATGCCTGAAGTATGGCTGTCGGCGTGATCATCGTGCCGACGGTCTCGGGGTTAGCCGAGATTGCTCGCACAATATTTCCATGGGCAGTTGGTTCCCCCGACCGCTTGCTTGGTAATTTTCGTACAGGGAATGCCCTTGCCCGCGCTTTTGCCGAGCCGAACCGACGCCGAGTTTCCGATGCCAATGGCGAGCCTTCAGGCTTGCATCACCTTGCGGCTGTGACGTGCAACGACACTTTCCTCATTGGTCGCAATCACGCGCACCTCCACCTTGCTCTCGGGACGACTGATGATTTCGGCGTGGATGTCGTTGGCGCGTTCTTCAAGCACCACGCCAAGCCAGGTCAATTTTTCGCATATGGCCTTGCGGATGGACGCGGACCGTTCGCCGATGCCGGCGGTGAACACGAGGCATTCAAGACCACCCATCGTGTTTGCAAGCGCTGCTGCTTCCTTCGCCGCGCGGAAGGCAAAAAGCGCCATCGCCTCTTGGGCGCGAGGATCGTTGCTCGCTTCCAGCGTCCTCATGTCGCCCGAAATACCGGATACGCCGAGCAGTCCCGACTTCTCGTAGAGCATCGTCTGCAGCTCCTCAGCCGCGATGCCTCTTTCCAGCAGGAAGTACAACAGCACGCCGGGATCGATGGCGCCGCACCGCGTGCCCATGACGAGGCCATCCAGGGCCGAAAACCCCATCGTCGTATCGATGCTCTTGCCCTGCTGCAAAGCACAAAGGCTGGCACCATTGCCGAGATGGGCGACGATGGTGCGTTTCGCCGCAAGAGTTGGCGATATCCCGCTGAGCCGCCCGGCGATGTATTCATAGGAGAGACCGTGAAACCCGTAGCGGCGCAAGCCTTGCCCTTCATATTGGCGCGGAAGGGCGAAGCGCCGCACCAGCGGATCGATCGTCTGGTGGAAAGCGGTGTCGAAACATCCGACCTGTGGCAGGTCCGGTTGCAAGGCGGCTATTGCACGGACCGGCGCAAGACTGCGAGGCTGATGCAGCGGAACGAGCGGCGTCAACCTGTCGATGGCGTCGATGATGTCCGGGGTCAGACGGACAGGTTCGATGAATTCGCTTCCGCCATGCACGATGCGATGGCCGGCGCAGAGCAGGTTCCTTTCGCCGATTTCGCCCTGCACCCAATTCAGCATCTCGCCTATGGCTGCGTCACGCGGCCTGTCGGTGGCGAGCTGCCGATCGCACTGCACCGTTCCGTCGGCCGCTTTTGCGCGGAGGGTGGGGATGTCACCCAGGTCCAACGTGCCGCGCGAAACGAGCTGCAGAGCCTGCGACGAGACAAGATCGTAAAGCGCGAACTTGATGCTGGACGAACCGGCATTCAATGCCAGGATCGATTGGCGCATCATTGGCGCGCCTTTGCCGCGCCTTTGTCGGGCCAGCTCCATTTCTGGATTTCGGGCATATCCTCGCCGCGCTCGCGGACATAAGCCCTGTGCTTCACCAACCGGCCGTGGAGTTCGCCGGCAAGCTCTTCGGCCCTTTCGGCCAGTCCCGGCACGCGTTCGATGGCGGCAAGCGCGAGGTGGTAGCGATCGAGTTCGTTGAGCACCACCATGTCGAACGGCGTCGTCGTGGTGCCCTCCTCTCGGAAGCCATGCACATGCATGTTGTCATGGTTGGCGCGACGGTAGGTCAGGCGATGAATGAGATAGGGATAGCCATGATAGGCAAAGATGACAGGCCGTGTCTTCGTGAACAACGTATCGAAGTCTCCATCGGCGAGCCCGTGCGGATGCTCCGTGTTCGACTGCAGCGTCATCAGGTCGACGACGTTGACGACGCGGATCTTCAGGTCGGGGATCGCAGAGCGCAGGATGTCGGTCGCGGCCAACGTTTCCAGGGTCGGCACGTCGCCGGCGCAGGCCATGACCACATCGGGCGCCTCGCCCTGAGCAACCGTACCGGCCCATTCCCAGATGCCCGCCCCCGCCTTGCAATGCGCTTCGGCTTCTTCAATGGACAGCCATTGCGGTGCCGGCTGCTTGCCGGCGGTAATGACATTGATGCGGTTATAGGTTCTCAGGCAATGATCGGTGATCCACAGCAGGGTGTTGGCATCCGGCGGAAAATAGAGCCTTACCGTATCGGCCTTCTTGTTGGCGACCAGATCGGCAAAGCCCGGATCCTGATGGCTGAAACCATTGTGATCCTGCCGCCAGACATGCGAGGTCAAAAGGTAATTGAGCGAGGCGATCGGCTTGCGCCAGGCAAGCTCGCCGGAGGTCTTCAGCCATTTGGCATGCTGGTTGACCATCGAATCGACAATGTGGATGAAGGCTTCATAGCAGGAGAACAGGCCGTGGCGGCCGGTGAGCAGGTAGCCTTCAAGCCAGCCCTGGCAGAGATGCTCGCTGAGCACCTCCATGACACGTCCGTCACGGGAAAGATGGACGTCGTAGGGTTCGATGCGCTGCATCCAGAGCCGATCGGTAACTTCGAACACCTTGTCGAGGCGGTTGGATGACGTCTCGTCCGGCCCCATCAGGCGAAAATTCCGCGCCTCGGCATTGAGGCGGAACACCTCGCGAAGATAGCTTCCGCAAATCCGCGTCGCTTCAGCGATGACGCCTCCCGGACGAGGCACTTCCAGGGCCAGGCTTTTCCAGTCGGGAAGCACAAGATCGCGCTTCAACAGTCCGCCATTCGCGTACGGGCTTGCGCCCATGCGCTTTGTCCCTGTTGGCGCAAGTGCCGCGAGCTCCGGCAACAGGTGCCCGCTTTCATCGAACAGCTCTCCCGGTTCGTAGCTTCGCATCCAGTTTTCGAGGATCTTGCGGTGGCCCTCATTTCCGCGTGCGTTCGACACCGGCACTTGATGCGAGCGCCAGAAACCCTCGACCTTCTCGCCATCGACCTCCCTGGGACCTGTCCATCCCTTGGGGCTGCGCAGCACGATCATCGGCCATTGCGGGCGTTGACCATCCCATCCCGGAGCCCGGGCCTGTTCCTGAATGGACCGGATGCGATCGAGCACCGTGTCGAGTGTCGCGGCCATCGACTGGTGCATGGCAAGCGGCTCGTGGCCTTCGACGAAGAACGGTTCGTAGCCATAGCCGGCGAAAAGATTTCGCAACTCCTGATCGTCCATGCGGCCGAGGATCGTTGGATTGGCGATCTTGTAGCCGTTGAGATGCAGGATCGGCAGGACGGCGCCGTCCGAGGCTGGGTTCAGGAACTTGTTGGAATGCCATGCCGCCGCGAGCGGACCGGTCTCGGCTTCACCGTCACCAACGACGCAGGCAACCACCAGATCCGGGTTGTCGAAGGCCGCACCAAAGGCGTGAACCAATGCATATCCCAATTCACCACCCTCATGGATGGAGCCTGGCGTCTCGGACGCGGCATGGCTTGGCACGCCGCCGGGGAAGGAAAACTGCCGGAACAGTTTCCTGAGGCCGTCTTCGCCCTGCCCGATATCGGGATAGATCTCGCTATAGGTGCCCTCGAGCCAGGTGTTGGCGACCATTGCGGGGCCGCCATGGCCCGGCCCGCAGATAAACAGAGCATCGAGGTCGCGTTCGCGTATGACGCGGTTCAGATGCACGTAGAGAAAGTTCAGCCCCGGCGTCGTGCCCCAATGGCCAAGCAGCCGCGGCTTGACGTGTTCGGCCTTCAACGGTTCGCGCAACAGCGGATTGTCGAGCAGATAGATCTGGCCGACCGAGATGTAATTCGCGGCGCGCCAGTAGCGGTCCATGAGGTCGATCCGTTCGTGGCCGATGGCCTGCGGCGTCGCGGCAGCCTTGTCGTTCATCGACATCTCCAGCTTCGGTTCGCTGGTGATAACTGGGGCATCTTTGCGCTTGAGCAACCCCCGACTGTCGCGTTCGGGTCGGCGTCACGACCCACGCGGCCGAGAGACCGGACGCCATCTCGGCCGGGTTTGCGGCCCTGTCCGCAAATAGGCGGGAACCTTGAAGTCCTCCGGCGGTTAGAAACTGGAATCGCGAAGGCCAGGCTCAAGGCAGGTACCGCGAAGGATAGCCTCGAAGCGTTGCACCAAAGGGAGCTAAAAGATGCTCGATCTTCCTCGTGCCCGTGATCGAATGGTCAATATCCATGTCGGCCGGCGTGGCATTCATGACCGTGAGATTCTGCAGGCAATGCGCGAAGTTCCACGCGAGGCCTTCGTCGAACCCGGCTTCGAGGAATTTGCTTACGAAGACACGCCGCTGCCGATCGCCGATGGCCAGACCATATCGCAACCCTACATTGTCGCGTTCATGATCGAGATGGCGGATGTCAAACCGGGTGACCATGTGCTCGAAATTGGCACCGGCTCGGGATACGCGGCCGCGGTGATGAGCCGGATCGTCGAACAGGTCTACACGATAGAGCGTCATCCCGGTTTGGCCGAAACGGCGAAGCGGCGGTTTGAAAAACTCGGCTACCAAAACATCGAGGTTCGGACAGGCGATGGCACCAAGGGCTGGCCGCAGGCGGCGCCGTTCGACGCCATCGTGGTGACAGCCAGTGGTCCCGGCGCACCGCTCGCCCTTCAGGAGCAACTCGATGTCGGCGGCAGGCTCGTCATTCCGGTCGGCGACGACCCGGATTTGCAACGTCTGCTCAAAGTCACCCGGACAGGCGCCGCAACCTATAGCGAGGAGGATTTCGGCGGCGTGCGCTTCGTCCCTCTGATCGGCGAGCAGGGTTGGTCGGAAAACGGCACGGCCACCGACGTTGGTCGTCCGCTTCGACATCCCCATCCGATCAGCCTGCCTGATATGATCGCGGCCGCGGCCGAACCCCTGCCCGATTTCGACGATCCGGCCTTCGGCGCATTGTTCGATCGGTTCGCCGACCGGCGCATTGTTCTGCTTGGCGAGGCAAGCCATGGCACGTCCGAATTCTACAGGGCGCGCGCGGCGATCACCCGCAGGCTCACTGAACGCCACGGCTTCACCATCGTCGCGGTCGAGGCGGACTGGCCCGACGCGGCGGCGATCGACCGCTATGTTCGCCATCGTCGGCCGCGAACCGGAACTGGCGCGCCATTCCAGCGATTTCCGACCTGGATGTGGCGCAACACCGATGTCGCGGCCTTCACCGACTGGATGCGCCGTCACAACGAGAAGCTAGAGCCTTCGGCGCAAGCAGGGTTCTACGGCCTCGACATCTACAATATGAGCGGTTCCATCGGCGCGGTCCTCGGCTATCTCGACCGGGTCGATCCCCAGGCAGCCAAGATCGCGCGCGAACGCTATGGCTGCCTGACGCCCTGGCAACACGATCCGTCCACCTACGGCCGCGCGGTGCTCACCGCCGGCTATCAAAAATGCGAAAAAGCGGTGCTGGAACAATGCCGGGACTTGCTCGCCAAACAGCTCGAATATGCAAAAAGGGACGGCACCGACTTTCTCGACGCCAGTCAGAATGCCCGGCTGATCGCGTCCGCCGAACACTATTACCGGATCATGTACTATGGCGGCGCGGAGTCCTGGAACCTGCGCGACACGCACATGTTCGAAACGTTGGAACATTTGCTGCATGCCGGCGGCCCCGACGCCAAGGCCGTGGTGTGGGCGCACAATTCCCATATCGGCGATGCCCGCTTTACCGAGATGGGCGTCGTCAGGGACGAGCTGAACATCGGCCAGCTCTGCCGGCAGCGTTTCGGGGATGAGGCAGCGCTGATCGGTATGGGCACGCATTCCGGCACTGTAGCGGCCGCCAGCGACTGGGACGGCAAAATGGAGGTGAAGCAAATTCGCGCGTCGCACGCCGACAGCTACGAACGGCTTTGCCACGATTCCCTTGTGTCGCGGTTCCTGCTCGACCTCGGGCGCGACACAACGCTGCGTGAGCGGCTGCTGGAACGCAGGCTGGAGCGATTCATCGGGGTGATCTACCGGCCGGAAACCGAGCTGGGCAGCCACTATGCGGACGCTTCCCTGCCCCGGCAGTTCGACGCGTTCCTATGGTTCGACAAAACCGCGGCAGTGACGCCGCTTGGCCCGGAGCATGCAAGAACCGGCGTTCCCGACACCTACCCCTTCGGGCTTTAGCCGGCGCGCGGCGAACCAATGAAGAAGCTGAGGCGTGGAACCGGAACGAACTATCCGGTCTGCGATTTCAAAACTGCAATCCCCGTCGAAGGAGTTTTCTCATGACCGGAACCAAACATCCGAAATGGAAGAAACCGAGCGATGCCGACTTGGCGAACAATCCTGGTATCGGGACTTCCAAGGGAACGATCAAGGAAGGCGAAGAGTTCGAGCTTGAAGGCGAGAACACGGTCGAAGGTGACGTCGAAAACGACACGACCGCCGCTGGCGGGATCGATCCAAGACAAAAAATGCGGACCAACAAATAGCTGCCCTGCGCGTCGCTGCGATCAACTTCGCCGGAAGGAGTGAACCATGCCACTTGCCCTTAGCAGTGCCGCCTTTGCCGAAGGCGGACAAATTCCCGAAAGATACACACGAGACGGCAAAAACGTATCGCCGCCGCTGAAATGGTCTGGAGTGCCGGACGAAGCAAAGAGCCTCGTTCTCGTCGTTCAGGATCCTGACGCGCCGAGCGGAACGTTTGGTCATTGGGCGGTGTTCAACATCTCCCCGGACACGAGGGAACTTCCCGAGGCCGAAAGCGGCAAGCCGGGTCCGGGCGCCCTCAGGCAAGCAACGAATGATTTTGGCAACGCCTATTACGACGGCCCTGAACCGCCGGTCGGACATGGCGTTCACCATTACCATTTCCGGCTGGCCGCGCTCGACACGCCGAGCCTTGCCATTCCAGCGAGCGTGGGCATCGAGCGCATCTGGCGGGAGGCGCAGAAACATTCGCTTGAGCAGGCTGAACTCATCGGAACCTACGAACGCAATTCGTAAGTTAATGACCAGGGGCGACCGAGGTGGCCTGCTGCACGGAACGGTTCTCCTCCTCGCCGGTTGTCTGGGAAAGGAGATGCCGCCATGTTTGGAGATATCATGTGGTTGGTCGTCGTTGCCGGCGGCCCATTGCTGCTGATCGTGCTGATGGCCTATGCCGTTATCGCACGCCGTCGGCGTGGACCCGCCGAACAACGGGAGAGCGACCGGGCGACCAACCGGCTGTACCAGGACAAGCGTTGATCCGCGTCGGCAATACAATCCGATTGGCAAGACATCCAATCGGCAAGACATCCAATCGGCAAGACAGGGGATCGTATGCCGCACCGAAGCGACGACGATCCCCAACTACGGTCAGCGCATTATCCTTTGCCGCAACCACGCAAAGAACCTGCCGCTGATGGCTGAGCGGACCCGCGTCGCAGCCCAGCGCGCTTTCATGGTTGAGCCGACGTGGCAATCGCAGACGATGTCGTGCAGCTGCCAGTCGTTCAGCTCGAAAAAGCGCCTTGCCTCACCGTATGTATCGTCCTTTAAACCCGATGCGCGCAGCACTGGATCCTCGAAGGCGACCGAAATTGCCGTTCCCTCGCCCCGCATCAATGAACGTGCTTCAGGGTGCAGATGTTCGGTGCCTGCAAACGCCCCAAGGCATCGCTCGGGATTACGCTCCAGCAGTTCAGCCCAGCGCTCTATGCGCTGATTTCGTGTCATTGCGGAATAAGCAGCCGACGATTCAATCTTGGCGACGGCATGCAGTTGGTCGAGTGTTTGATGTTTCATGGCCAGCTCCTGTTGAAGGCAGCGAAGCGCCCACGCCTTCAAGGGAATTACCGCGCGTTAATGCTTCGACAAGAGCGCCAGGCTGGAGAATTCGACACAACCGGATTGGGCCGGCGGGATCATAAACACGCCGGCTGCGTTCATCGACGGGGGCTGCTTGTGACAAGCCACTGATCCGCGACGGGATGCATCCATGTTCATCCAGCCAATCGACTATTTCCTTGCCGTCTGGTTCGCTCTTGCCGCCGCCTCGACGCTTTATGTCGGCTTCGATCAATACCGCAACAATCCCGAACCGGTGGTGATGAAATGGGGCTTCATCCTGGTGACCCTCTATATGGGTCCATTGGGGCTGCTGCTTTATGTGCTTGCAGACAAGGAGCCACGTCCAGGCGAGCATGAAGACTTCACCAGGCCGCTGTGGAAACAGGGGGTCGGCTCGACCATCCACTGCGTTGCCGGCGATGCGACCGGCATCATTCTCGCCGCAGTCATCACGGCAACGCTTGGCCTGCCGATGTGGCTCGACCTCATCGTCGAATATCTGGCGGGCTTTGCCTTCGGCCTGTTCATCTTCCAATCGCTGTTCATGAAATCGATGATGGGCGGCACCTACTGGGAGAACGTGCGCAAGAGCTTCTTGCCCGAGTTCATCTCGATGAATTTCATGATGGCCGGCATGGCGCCCGTCATGAGCTTTCTGATGATGGGACGCGACATGCGCGCCATGGAGCCGACCGAGCTTTTGTTCTGGGGCGTGATGTCGATCGGCGTCATCGCCGGCTTCACGCTCGCCTATCCGGCCAATGTCTGGCTGGTCGCGCGCGGGCTGAAGCACGGATTGATGACGCAGCGCCCGCAGGCGAACGAAACGAGCAGTGGAGAGCCGACCGCCCACCAACAGCACGCTACGCATCACCCCAACGCCGGCGACGATCGACGAAGCCGCAACACCTCCCACAAGTCCAAACGCAGCGACCATCAGATGGAGACGGACGCTACGACGCCGCAGATTGCGGCCCTCGGTATTGTGTCGGTGTTGGCGCTGGCGATCGGCATGGCCGCGCCGGCGAACTGGCTGAATCTGACGCTTTCGGCGCGTGACGTCGGCGGCGCGATCATGCCGCAAGGCATGATCATGGGTCGCGACACGCCGGCGGAATCCATGCGTGACATGGCTGCAACCGATCCGCGTCGCGTTACCTCGTCCTATGGTCTTGCCGCCAAGGGCGACCAGGAACTGCCGTTCCGTCTAGAGAACGGCGTCAAGGTGTTCGAGCTCAGACCATCGGTGGTCCGCTGGCAGATCCTGCCCAACGTCGAGGTCGACGCCTATGCCTACAATGGCCAGATTCCCGGTCCGCGCATCCACATTCGCCAGGGCGATAAGGTTCGCATCGACGTCACCAACGACCTGCCCGAGGAAACCACGGTGCATTGGCACGGCATGATCCTGCCGAACCAGATGGATGGACCTGCCGAGATCACCCAGCCGCCGATCGAGCCTGGACAATCCTATTCCTATGCGTTCACCGCGACCCAGCACGGGACCTACTTCTATCATCCGCATGCCAAGCCGGACCGCACCCAGGCGCTGGGGCTTTATGGGGCGCTGATTATCGATCCCGCCAATCCTGCCGACGAGGTTCCGGCTGACCACGACTATGTCATCGAACTTCAGGAATGGCTGGTGCGCGATGGGCTGACTTATCCGTCGATGCCCATGGAAGGCGGCATGCCGAACTTCTTCACCATCAACGGCAAAGCCTATCCCGCAACCGACACCATTCCTATGAAGGTGGGCGAGACGCTGAAGGTGCGTTTCATCGGCACCAACAACGGCTTCGTCCATCCAATGCATATCCATGGCGGACCCTTCGAGGTCGTCGCCCGTGACGGTGAGACGCTTTCTCCCTCGGCACGCTTCCTAGCTGATACCATCAATGTCGGACCGGGACAGCGCTATGACGTCGTGTGGAAGGCGCTGCGTCCCGGCAAGTGGCTCATTCACTGCCACATCCCGCATCACAC
>NZ_RZOL01000500.1:0-3966 GCF_004022985.1 Mesorhizobium sp. M7A.F.Ca.ET.027.02.1.1
CCACGATGCCGACCGACAGGCTGACCGATTGCAGGTGCGTACCGAGATCATAGGGCTCCATCATCTCGTCGATGAGTCTCTCTATGGTGCTTTCCAAGGACCCTGAGACTTGATTGTCGGGCAGCAGGATCGCGAATTCACCGGCGCCGATGCGTCCGATCAGCGCGCGCGGTGGCACGCACGTCTTCAAGCGCTTGGTGAAGGCGCGGATCAACTCGTCGCCCTGGCTGTAGCCGATGGCGTCATTGATCTGCTTGAAGCGGTCGATGTCGATATCGATGAGGAACATCGGCTCGCCGGTCCGGCTGGTCGCGCATGCCGCCTCGGCAATCTTGCCGACCATCGCCGGGCGTGCCACCAGGCCGGTCAGCTTGTCGAAATGGGTTTCCGTGAAGACGAAATCCGCCGATTCATCGACGCCGGCGAAGAAGGACATCGCGGCGACCGACGCCGCCAGTGCGCAAAGAGCGGCCATCACCGGGACCATCAAGTCCGCGGAGATGCCGGCAAAACCATCGCCGAGACCGAGCTTCAGGCCCCAGAGCCCGAGGACGAAACTGCCGAGACCCGAACTCGCTATGGTGAGCAGTCGGAACACCGGTGTTCGCTTCGGGTTGCTGACGGCGAGCATTGAAAGTTCCCCTGAGTACGGGGCTTTCTAGCGGATATCTCCTTAAAATGAGTTTCCGCGAATGAATCCAATTTTATTGGACCGAAAGTATTTCTTGAGCGGATCAATGCGCCTGGCGCTGAAACGATTCAGTTGGCGCGCTTTAAGCTTCGTGTCTTCAAATGTCCGCCATTTCAAAACCGTCGCGCACCTTTGGCCGGAAGGCGTTAGTCTCGTCCGCCGTCGGTCTGCTTCAATTCGTCGAGCGTCGGCATGGAAACGATATGATAGCCGGAATCGACATAGTGGATTTCGCCGGTAACCCCGGAAGACAGATCCGACAACAGATAAAGCGCCGAGCCGCCGACCTCGTCGATGGTCACCGTGCGGCGCAGCGGCGAGTTTCGCTGCTGGTAGGAAAACATGTGGCGCGCATCGGAAATGCCGGCGCCGGCAAGCGTGCGCACCGGTCCAGCCGATATGCCGTTCACCCTGATGGCGCGCGGACCGTAGTCGTTCGCAAGATACCGGACACTCGCCTCAAGCCCTGCCTTGGCGACGCCCATGACATTGTAGTTCGGCATGACGCGGACCGACCCCGCATAGGTCAGCGTGATCATCGATCCGCCGTCCTTCATCAAGGTGGCCGCATGGCGGGCGACCTCGGTGAAGGAGTAGCAGGAGATCACCATGGTGCGGACGAAATTGTCCCGGCTGGTGTCGGCGTAGAGGCCTTTCAGCTCGTTCTTGTCGGAAAAGCCAATGGCGTGGACGACGAAATCCAGCCCGCCCCATTCCTTGCCCAGAGTCTCGAACGTGGCCGCGACAGAATCGCTGTCCTCGACGTCGCACGGCACGACCAGCGAGGCGCCGAGCTTGTCGGCCAGCGGCCTGACCCGGCGTCCGAAGGCATCACCCTGATAGGTGAAGGCGAGTTCCGCCCCATGTTCGGATAATTTCCGGGCGATGCCCCAGGCGATCGAATGATCGTTGGCGACACCCATGACAAGCCCGCGCTTGCCCTTCATCAATCCGTCCATGGCCGGCAAATCCTTATGCGGAATAGCGCTGGAAAACGAGCGTGGCGTTGGTGCCGCCGAAGCCGAACGAATTGGACAAGACAGTGTCGATCCTGGCGTCGTCGATGCGCTTTCGCACGATCGGCATGCCCTCGAATTCGGGGTCGAGGGTCTCGATATGGGCGCTTTCGCCGATGAAGCCGCCCTGCATCATCAGGATCGAATAGATGGATTCCTGCACGCCAGCCGCGCCCAGCGAATGGCCGGTCAGCGACTTCGTCGAGGTGATATACGGCATCTCTGAGCCGAACACCTCGCGGATCGCGCCCATTTCCTTGGAATCTCCCACCGGCGTCGAGGTACCATGGGTGTTGATGTAGTCGACCGGTGTGGAAACCGTGGCCAGCGCCTGGCGCATGCAGCGGACCGCGCCCTCGCCTGAAGGGGCAACCATGTCGTGACCATCCGACGTCGCGCCATAGCCAACGATCTCGGCATAGATTTTCGCGCCGCGCGCTTTGGCATGCTCAAGCTCTTCCAGCACCAGCACCCCGGCGCCCCCGGCGATGACGAAGCCGTCCCGATTGGCGTCATAGGCGCGGGAAGCGGTCGATGCCTTGTCGTTGAATTTCGACGACATCGCGCCCATGGCGTCGAACAGGTCCGACATCGTCCAGTCGAGATCCTCGTGGCCGCCGGCAAAGATGATGTCCTGCTTGCCCCACTGGATCAATTCATAGCCATTGCCGATGCAATGCGCCGAGGTCGAACAGGCCGACGAGATCGAGTAGTTGACGCCGTGGATCTTGAACCAGGTGGCAAGCGTCGCCGATGCAGTCGACGACATTGCCTTCGGCACCGCGAACGGACCGATGCGCTTGGGACTGCCGTTCTTCAGCGTCGTTTCGGCAGCTTCGACGATGGTGCGGGTGGATGGCCCGCCCGATCCCATGACGATGCCGGTGCGCTCATTGGTGATGTCGCTCTCGCCGAGGCCCGCATCCGCGATCGCCTGATCCATGGCGACATGGTTCCAGGCAGCCCCCTGGCTCAGGAAGCGCATCGCACGGCGGTCGATCATGGCCGATGGATCGAGCGTCGGCGCTCCCCAGACCTGGCAGCGGAAGCCGTGTTCGGCGAAGGAATCGGAGAAGCTGATGCCGGATCTGGCGTCATGCAGAGAGGTCTGCACCTCGTTGGCATTGTTGCCGATCGACGACACAATGCCGATGCCTGTGACTACGACACGTCTCATTCGCAACTCCTTCCAGGGGTGCTGGCCAGAGAGCTGGCCAGGGATGCCGGTCAGCCAACCGCCGACTGCTTGGACAGACCGACTTTCAAATCCGTTGCCGCGTATATGGGTTCGCCATCCGCCTTCAGCCAGCCATCGGCGATGCCGAGCACCAGCCGGCCCCGCATCACGCGCTTGAAGTCGATGCCATATTCGACCTTCTTCACCGAGGGCGTGACCATGCCCTTGAATTTCACTTCACCGGTCGACAGCGCCATCCCCTTGCCGGGTTCGCCCAGCCAGCCAAGATAGAAGCCCGTCAATTGCCACATGGCGTCGAGGCCGAGGCACCCCGGCATGATCGGATTGCCGATGAAATGGCAGGCAAAGAACCACAGGTCCGGCTTGATGTCGAACTCCGCGCGGATGAAACCCTTCTCGAAGGCGCCGCCCGTCTCGCTGATCTCGGTGATGCGGTCGAACATCAGCATCGGCGGATAGGGAAGCTGGGCGTTGCCCGGTCCGAACAGTTCGCCGCGGGCGCAGGCCAGCAATTCGTCGTACTCGTAGCTGGATTTACCCGCCATCAATCTCATCCCCATATCGTTCCGGGCTATCGGGTGCCCTTGTCGTTGGTTTCCTAACACAATCTGTTTCAGGCCGGAAACCGGCGTTTGCGCTTAACCTGCTCGTCTGCCTGGGTCAATGCGCGCTATTGATCGCATTCGGACGACAGAATATATGTCCTGAGAGGTCCGGTTTCGGCAGACGTTCATTTTTTTGCCATTCTGGGCCTGTCTTGGGGCGGAACTGTGGGGTTCGACGAGAAGATGGACCTGGACGGCCGGAAGGAAAATGTCGCTGTGGACAAGCGGGTCCGTGAAGCTGGCCTGAGGCCGACGCGTCAGCGCATTGCGCTGGCCGATCTGCTTTTCGCCAAGGGCGACCGGCATCTGTCGGCCGAGGAACTGCACGAGGAGGCGGTTGCCGCCGGCGTGCCGGTGTCGCTGGCCACCGTCTACAATGCCCTTCACCAGTTCACCCAGGCGGGACTTTTGCGCATCCTCGCCGTCGCGGGCGCGAAAACCTATTTCGACACCAAC
>NZ_RZOL01000501.1:0-3960 GCF_004022985.1 Mesorhizobium sp. M7A.F.Ca.ET.027.02.1.1
GTGTGGTCCTTTCGCTTCGATCGATGAACTGGTTCGTTGAATCAAGTTTCGAGCAAAGGCGGCTAACCGGCTTCTTTGACCCAGTTTTTGGCCCGCAATAGCGTTGAAGATTAGCCGAGGCACCTAAACTTCGTCATCCACGGGCGAAGCAGGCGCGAAGCGCCGTCGCGGAGACCCGAGGATGACGATGAGGTAGAAGCCTTCGCCAAATTGCCAACGTATGTGGACCACCGACCACCCGCCAAAAAACCTAGTGAACCGCCGCGTACATGATCTTCTCCTCCGTCGCCTCGGCCGGCGAAAACTCCTCGACGATGCGGCCCTGGCGGCAGACCAGGATGCGGTCGGACAGGTTCATGATCTCCGGCAGGTAGGACGAGATGACGACGACGGCCAGGCCCTCGTCGGCCAGCCGGTTGATGATCTGATGGATCTCGGCGATCGCGCCGACATCGACGCCGCGCGTCGGCTCATCGAAGATGACGATGCGCGGCTGCTGCACCAGCCCCTTGCCGATCACCACCTTCTGCTGGTTGCCGCCGGACAGTTCGACGACGCGCGCATTGTCGTTGATCGCCTTGATGTTCAGCGTCTTCGTCCATTCGGCTGAGAGCGCGCGCATTTCCTGCGCATTGATCACCCAGGCCTTTTCCCGGTCCGCCGCCAGCAGTCCGCCGAACAGGTTCTCGGCAATGCCCATCGTCTCGAAGATGCCCTCGCTCTTGCGATCCTCGGTGACATAGACGATGCCGTCGGCCACCGCCTCGCTCGGCACGAGATAGCGCACCGGCCTGTCATCGAGCTCGATGGCGCCGCCGCGCAGAAAGTCGCGCTTGTAGATGCCGGAGACGATCTTGAAGGTTTCGGTGCGGCCGGAGCCAATCAGCCCGAACACACCGGTGATCTGGCCCTCGAAGATCGAGAAGGACGTGTTGCGCACGACATTGCTCATCGAGATGTCCTGCACCGACAGCACCTTCTTGCCCGCCTTGCGAAGCTTCGCTTCGTCGCGCTGCCGGTAGATCTGCCCCGACAGCGTGCGCCCGACCATTGCGGACACGATCCTGTCGCGGTCGAAAGCAGACGTGTCGTCGGTGATGACCAGCTCGCCGTCGCGCAGGATGGTGATGCGGTCGGCGATATCGAGCGCCTCTTCCAGCGCGTGGCTGATGAAGACGATCGACACGCCGCTCGCCTTCAGCCGCCGGATCAGCGCGAAGAAGTGCCGCTTTTCTTCCGGCGTCAGCGTCGCCGTCGGCTCGTCGAAGATGATGATCTCGGCATTGTGGTGCACCGCGCGCGCGATCTCGACCATCTGCCGCTTGGCAGCACCCAGCGTCGCCACCATGGCGTTCGGGTCGACGGGAAAGTTCAGCGATTGCAGGAATTGCTGCGCCGAAATGTAGGTGCCGCGCAGCCGGTTGAGGAACTTTTCGGTGCCGAGATAGAGGTTCTGCGCCACCGTCATCGACGGCACCAGGCTCGTCTCCTGGAACACCATGGCGATGCCGGCTTCAAGCGCTGCATGCGGCGAGGCGTAGGCGATCTCTTGCCCCTTGTGGAACATCTTGCCCGAGGTGGCGTCGACCACACCGGCGATGATCTTGGTCAGCGTCGATTTTCCCGCGCCGTTCTCACCGAGCAGCGCGTGGATTTCGCCTTTGCGCAGGTCGAAGCTGACATTCTTCACCGCGGGCACGCCGCGGTAGTTCTTGGTGACATTCTCCAGACGGACAATCGGTTCCATCAGAAACCTCCCGTGGCGACGGAAAGGATACAGTCGCCGCCCCTGGAGGCGATGAACAGAAGACCGTCCTTTTCCGCAACGCTGCAGATGCCATGGCGCGTGCCGTTGGCGCGGCTGTGCAGGCTGAATTGCGGCTGCATCTTCTGGTCGAGCCTGACCACCAGCCCGTAGGAGCGGCTCGGCGACCATGGCTTGTGGATGCCCATGGTGCGGATGCCGCCGCATTGCAGCGGCTCGAGGAAGCTGCGGCTGGAGGCCAGCGCCGGCGCGATCCAGTAGGCCGGCGGCACCTGGCTCAGCATGTCCTGACGGTAATGCGTTTCCTGTAGCACGAACTCGATCAGCCGGTTGCGCGGCGCAAACAGGGTCAGCCACGCCCCACCATCGGCGGAAGGCGACAGCCGCGCGGGATAGCCGGGCAGATGCGTCAGAACCGTCGAGCGGCTGCCCGTCGCGCCATCGAAACGCACCAACTGATGACGCCAGCTTTCGCAGACTAGCACATCGCTGCCGACTGGATGCAGGCCATGGGGAGAGGCAATCTCGCCGGCGACTTTGCGGAAATCACCGCCCGCGGCGTCTCGCTTCCACAGCGAACCGGAGGCACCCTTCTTCATCAAATCGGCAGCCCATTGCGACGGCGCGTGCTCGGCCGAGCCATTGGCCAGCCACAACGTGCCGTCATCCGCATAGGCAAGTGCGGTGATGCAGCTGAGGTCAGCCGGCAGCGAAACGTCGCTGCCCCCGATCAGCAGCTTTCCGCTTTCCACCCCGACCGTCAGTTCACCGGATGGCGACAGCGCCAGCGCGGTGACGGCAGACGGAAAGGTCTCGACCACGACAGGTTCCGCTCCAGCCGCAATCGAATGGATGGCGTTGCCGCTGGAGGCCAGTAGCCTGTCACCGGTAACGAGCAGATTGTCTGGTTCCGTCAGCTCGGCAAAGGCCGGCGCATCATCCAGCCGCGTGTTGGGGCGAAAAGCGCCGTCGAGCGGCGGGATGGTGACCGCCTTGCCGCGAAACAGGTCCAGCACCGGATCGAGGATCATGGCTTCGCCCCCCAATAGGAAGCGGGACTGGTCCAGTTCGGGTCGGCGCCTGCGATCTTGTAGCGGCCAATGCGGTTGTTGAGGATGCCGCCGACGAACAGATATCCCTTGTGCTCGCGCATCGAGGTGACCATCGGATGCGCGCCGCCGGTGAGGTCGCCCATTGCCTCGACGATGCCGCCCTTCTCGTTGAATTTGACCACGCCGCCGGTGTTGATGTTGGGGAACAGCCATTCATCCTGCGGCAGGCGGCGCGTCATGCGCTTGCGCATGTCGGGATGGCGCAGCGACAGGTCGAAGCTCGGCGTGCGCATGCCGAGCCACGCCATCCAATAATTACCATCGGAGGCGCGGTTGATGTTGTCGGGATAGCCCGGCATGTCGCGGATGACGCATTCGGCGGTGCCGGCCTTCGGTCCTTCCAGCCAGTAGCGATGCACGCGGCAAGCCCAGCTTTCGGCGAAGAACAGCGACTTGCCGTCATGCGCCATGCACACACCGTTGGTGTAGCGGTAACCGTCGAGCAGCGTCTTCGTCGAGCCGTCCTTCGGGTCATAGACCAGCAGCCGGCCCGTGGCGCGGTTCTCGATCGAATCCAGCGCCCATTCATGCGCGTCGTAGCGCTTGGTGGAGTCGGTGAAATAGATGCGCCCGTCGGGTGCGATGTCGCAGTCATTGGGATCGCGCAGCCGCGCATCGTCGACGATCGAGGTCCACGAACGCGACGTCTCCGCCGACAGGCGTTTGACCTCCCGCTCCGGCGAGACGGAGTAGAGCCCCATGGCGCCGACGCAGCTGATCAGATTGCCTGATTTGTCGAAGGCCAGCCCCAGGGGGAAACCGCCGATGTGAGCAAACACCTCGGATTTGACGTAGTCCGGCGCGAAGAAGCGGACGATTTCGCCATGGCGCGTGCCGCAATAGAGATTGTCGTCACGGTCGAGAATGACGTCTTCAGGCCCTTCCAGCTCGCCAAGCCCGATATGCTCTGCGGCCGACAACCGGTTGTCGAGTTCGTAGGGCGTTCCGGAGCCTGGTGCGGCCGACTGCGTCTCGCCCATCTTGAGATAGACCGGCGCAACATAGACCTCGTTCAGCACCTTGTGGCGGTTCTTCAGCCAGCGGATGTCGATGGTCACCGCGACCGCCAGCATGATGCCCAGC
>NZ_RZOL01000502.1:0-3958 GCF_004022985.1 Mesorhizobium sp. M7A.F.Ca.ET.027.02.1.1
GCACCAGGCCGCCGACGAAAGCGGCGGAGCGCGGCATGCCCAGGAAATTGATGAACACCGCGAGGCCGAGCAAGCCGAAGACGATTGACGGCACCGCTGCCAGATTGTTGATGTTGACCTCGATAAGGTCGGTGAAACGGTTCTTCTTGGCAAACTCCTCCATATAGATGGAGGCGGCGACGCCGATCGGCAGCGCCAGGAGCAACACGATTACCATCATATAAAACGAGCCGATGATCGCCACGCCCATGCCCGAGGTTTCCGGGCGGCTGGAGGCGCCGTAGGTGAACAGGCCGCTGTTGAAGTGCTCGGCCATCGCGCCCTCGGCCTTGAGCTTGTTCATCCAGGTGATCTGCTGGTCCGAGACCTTGCGTCGCGCTTCCTCGACACTGAGGTCGATCTGGCCCTTGAAAGCCGAGTCGAGATTGGCGGCGGCGAGGATGTTGACGTTGCGTGTCGTGCCGATCACGGACGGATCGGCGGCAACGATGTCGCGCAACTGGACGCGGGCGCCTTCCGACAGGAAGCCCTTGAGCTTCTGGATCATCGGCTTGTCATCAGGAGAGATGCCGAGCTTGGCCACAAGCGCGTTTTCGGCGAGCCTGGGATAATTTGCCTTGATCAGAACGCTCGGATCGGTTGCACGCTTGCCGGAAGGATCGATCACCTTCTCGTCGAACGAGATCGGCAGTGATACCGTCGTCTGCCAGAAGGCGGTGTAGCCTTTCGAGACGATGGTGATCAGCATGATTGCCAGGAACGCCAGGCCTACGGAAATCGCCACGACGCCATAGATGCGGAAACGGCGTTCGGCGGCGTAACGGGCCTTCAGGCCGATGTCGCGGCGCGGATGGGCCGCCGCCCTGACCATCGTATCCATGGAAATGTCGGTCATTCGTACTGCTCCCGATATTTGCGCACGATGTAGAGCGCGACGATGTTCATCACCAACGTCAGCGCGAACAGCGTCAGGCCGAGTGCGAAGGCGACCAGCGTCTGCGGCGAATTGAACTCGAGGTCGCCGGTGAGCTGGTTGACGATCTTGACGGTGATGGTCGTCATCGCCTCGAACGGGTTGACGGTGAGGTTGGCGGCGACGCCCGCCGCCAGCACGACAATCATCGTTTCGCCGATGGCGCGCGAGGCGGTCAGCAGGATGGCGCCGACGATGCCGGGCAGTGCAGCCGGCAGGATCACCCGCTTGATCGTCTCGGAGCGGGTCGCGCCGAGGCCAAGCGACCCGTCGCGCATGGCGCGCGGCACCGCGGTTATGATGTCGTCCGAAAGAGAGGACACGACCGGGATCAGCATGACGCCCATGACCAGGCCGGCGGTGAAGATGCTCTGGCCCTGGATGAAGGGCGAACCGCCGGTCAGCGCCGCGGACAGGTCGCGCAGGAACGGCCCAAGCGTGACGACGGCGAAGATGCCGTAGACGATGGTCGGTATGCCGGCCAGCAGTTCAAGCGCCGGCTTGACCACCGAGCGCACCTTGGGCGTTGCATATTCGGCCATGTAGACAGCCGACATCAGCCCGACCGGCACCGCAACCAGCAGCGCGACGGCGGCGATGTAGAGCGTGCCCGCAAGAAGCGGGATCAGGCCGAATTGGCCCTGGCTGCCGCCCGAACCGGCAGCGGCAAAACGCGGATCCCAGACGGTGCCGAAGAAGAAACTCATCGGCGAGACGCTTTCGAAGAAGGTGATCGTCTGGAACAGCATCGAAAGCACGATGCCGATGGTGGTCAGGATGGCGATGGTGGAGGCGGCAAGCAGCCCCCACAGCATCAGCCTCTCGACATTGTTGCGGGCCCTGGCGCGCGGCTCGATCTGCCTGAGCGCATAGAAGGCGCCGGCGATCGAGGAAACGAGAATGACAATGGCGCCGAACAGGCCGAGCCGGTCCTGGACCTTGTTCGCCTCGATGGCGATCGGGATCATGTAATCCTGCGTGTCGCTCGCCAGTGCCACACCCTTGGCGGCGAGCAGCGGCTGCAGCTCGGCAAAGCTGGCCGGCATTGCGGCCAGTGTGCCTGCATCGAGTTTGCGCAGGCCCCTGGCGAGGCTCTTTACCAGGCTGACATCCAGTGCCTCACTGGCAACCTTGCTGTCGACGGTGCGCTCGGGCAAGGCAGTGTGAATGTGTCGGTCCAGATAGACGGAAGACCCGACGGTCCAGACGGCAAGCAGCAAAAGAGCAGGCAGAACGGCGAGCAGGAAGGCCCACCAGCCATGATAGTGGGCGCGCGAATGCGGCTTGACCTTGCCATTGTCCTGGGCCGCGGCACGTTGCCGACCGATGAAAAAGGCAACCAGGCCGACGGCAACGACGATGGCCAGTACGAGCAAGGACGACATGGACCCACCCCAAGAGAAATTCTTACGCAGCCGCCATTGCGGCCTGCGATGAAACCGGGGCGCGGGATTTGGCCCGCACCCCGGTTCGGCAGCTGATTACATCGACTTTCCGGCGGCGAAAGCGTCACGCTGGGCCTGACGCTCGGCATCCGGAGCCGCAACGAGGCCGTATTCGGCGAGCGGGCTTTCCGGGCCAACCATCTGGTCGTCAAGGAAGAACTCGACATATTCCTTGAGGCCGGGAACGACGCCCAGATGCGCCTTCTTGACGTAGAAGAACAGCGGGCGCGAGACGGGATACTTGCCGCTGGCGATCGTCTCGGTCGAAGGCACGACGTCTTCCACGGTGGCGACCTTCAGCTTGTCGGCATTGTTCTCATAGAAGGCGAGGCCAAACACGCCGACGCCGGTCTTGTTGGAGTCGATGCGGGCGAGCGTCTCGGTATAGTCGCCATCGATGTCGACGGCCTTGCCGTCCTTGCGGATGGCGATGCAGGTTTTGCCGATTTCCTTGTCGTCGGCAATGCCGGCGGCCTTGAGAGCAGCCTTGTCACAGCCGGCATCGAGAAGCTTGGTCTCGAACACTTCGCGCGTGCCATGCTTTTCGCCCGGAATGTAGGCGGCGATGTCCCAGTCGGGCAGCTTCGGATTGACCTGGCTCCACTTGGTGTTCGGATTGTCGACGAGCTTGCCGTCGACGACCAGCTTGGCTGCCAGCGCCTTGTAGATGTCGGCGGGAACCAGCGCCCAATCCGGGCCCTTGATGTCGGTGGCGAAGACGATGCCGTCATAGCCGATCCGGACTTCCTGGACTTCCTTCACGCCGGCGTCGGCGCAGGACTTGAGTTCGTCCGCCTTGATCGGACGCGACGAATTGGCGATGTCGATCGTGTCTTCGCCGACGCCCTTGCAGAATTCCTTGATGCCCGCGCCGCTGCCGCCGGATTCGACGACCGGGGTCTTGAAGTTGGTGAATGTTTCGCCGAACTGCTCGGCGACGATCTTGGCATAAGGTAACACTGTCGATGATCCGGCGACCTGGATCTGGTCGCGCGCGGCGGCGAAGCCGGACGTCGCGGCGAGCGCAAGCGCAGCGGCCGACGCCGTATAGAGGAATTTCTTCATGTGGCCTGCTCCTGTTCGGAAGATGGTCTCTCGGCGCTCGTCAGTCGGCGCCCGCTGAGGCCAATAGCCTTCGATTATAACAGTCGCATGACAGTTTGATGTCACCCCGGTAACGCGTCATCGGGATGAGCAGAATGCCGCCTGGCCGGCACTCCCGACGCAGCCCCGCTTTGTCACCGGAATCAGGGACTTGCTCGATTCGGTCGAGGCTGGCCGGCGATTTGAGGATCAGCCGGCCTTTATGAAGAAAAGCCGGACGGGAGCGCGTTGCTCTCAGCCAGACGGTGTCGTGGCCGGGCCATCGCCGAAAACAGGTCCGTTGGGGTAGGTTGACGCTGTCTCATGCCGGCGGTCGCTGCTCCCGCCCGTAACTGGGAAGAGCGGAATTCGAATGTCGCCATTGTCTCGGCTGGATGCCGCCTTTCATATGGTGCGATCGCACCATATGAAAGGCGGCATCCAGCCGAGACAATGG
>NZ_RZOL01000503.1:0-3934 GCF_004022985.1 Mesorhizobium sp. M7A.F.Ca.ET.027.02.1.1
GCTCTCGGTCGGCGGCTCCGGCCTGTCGCCTTCCGTCTTCGTCGCTTTGGTCGACGCGCTCAATGCCGGCGTCCATCCCGTCATGCCGTCGCTCGGCTCGATCGGCGCCGGCGACCTGGTGTTGATGACGGCACTCGCCCGCATGCTCACCGGCGAAGGCGAAGCCGACTATCAGGGCCGTCGCATGCCGGCAGCCAAGGCGCTGATGATGGCGCGCCTCGCCCCCATCAGCCTGGCGCCCAAGGACGGCCTGTCGCTGATCAACGCCTCGGCGGTATCCGCCGGCAGCGGCGCGCTTGCGGTGACGGATGCGCTGTCCGCCCTTGCCCAGCAGCAGCAGGCCGGCGCGCTGACCATGGAAGGTTTTGGCGCCAACCGCACCATCCTCGATCCGCGCCTGCATATGGCGCGTCCGGCGGCAGGCCAGCAGCAAGCAGCCAAGGTGCTGCACGATCTGCTCGTCCGCGACGAGGCGCCGGCGCCGACCACCTTGCAGGACCCGCTGTCGATCCGCTGCATGCCGTCGATCCATGGCGCGCTGATCGAGGCGATCGGTCAGGCGAGACAGGCTGTCGAGATCGAACTCAACGCCGCCGCCGACAACCCGCTGGTGCTGGGCGATGATGAGCTGGTGCTGTCGACCGGCAATTTCCACACAGCCTCGCTGGCGCTCGCCTTCGAGACGCTCGGCCTGGCGATCGCCCAATGTGCCGCGGCCAGTGCAGCGCGCTTCATCCAGCTCACCGGTTCGGGCCGCAATGGCCTGCCGAAATATCTGTCGCCGGTCGGCGGCGCCTCGGCCGGCCTCGTACCGCTGCAGAAGACGGTGACGTCGATCCTGGCCGCCATCCGCCACAAGGCCAATCCGGTGATGCTCGACTTCCTGGCCGTGTCGGAAGGAGTCGAGGATCACGCCACGCAGACGCCTCTGGCGGTGGCAAAATGCGCCGGGATGATTGCGCTGTGGCGCCGCCTGATCGCCTTCGAATTGATGGCCCGCACAGGCCATCGACCTGCGCGACGGCTTCACATTGGCGCCACGCACCGCCGCAATTCACACGGCGATACGCTCGCTCGTCCCCATGCTGAAAGAGGACCGGCCGCTCGGTATCGACGCCGAGACGCTTTACGCCGCGCTCGCCGGCGGCAGTTGGCCGGCCTGACGTGGCTTCTCAGAAGACGATGGTCTTGTGGCCGTTGAGCATGACGCGGGCTTCGAGATGCAGCTTGACCGCGCGCGCCAGCACCCAGCTTTCGATGTCGCGCCCGACTGCAACGAAATCCTCGGCGCTCATCGCGTGGGTGACGCGTTCGGTCTCCTGGTCGATGATCGGGCCCTCGTCGAGGTCGGAGGTGACGTAATGCGCCGTCGCACCGATCAGCTTGACGCCGCGGTCGAAGGCCTGGTGATAAGGCTTGGCGCCCTTGAAGCTCGGCAGGAAGGAATGGTGGATGTTGATCGCCCGTCCGAACAGCCGGTCCGACAGGCCTTTCGAGAAGACCTGCATGTAGCGCGCCAGGATGACCAGTTCGGCCCCTGTCCGCTGCACCAGGTCCAGCAGCTTCTGTTCCTGTTCGGCCTTGTTCTCCCTGGTGGTCGGCCAATGGTGATAGGGAATGCCTTCCAACTCGGCGAAGCGGCGGGCATCCTCGTGGTTGGAGACGACGGCGGCAACCTCCGCGTTCAGCCAGCCGACCCTGATCTGGTACAGCAGATGGAGAAGCGCATGGTCGAACTTGGAGACCATGACGATGATCTTCGGGCGGCGCCCCTGATCGACGAGCGCGGTCTTCATGCCGAAGCGGTCGACGCTTGATTTCAAGGCCCGCTCCAGGCTGTCCCTGGTCGAGCCTGGCGGGCTGATGAAGGCGATCCGCATGAAAAAGCGATTGGTCTGCCGGTCCCAGAACTGGCTGCTTTCGGCGATGTTGGCGCCGGTCGCGGCAAGCTCCGCCGTGACGGCGGCGACGATCCCCGGCCGGTCCTCGCAGGAAAGCGTAAGAATATGAACCGGCGCGGCGTCGTCCGTCGCATTATTGTCTTGAGATTTCACGCCCTGTCGACCCTTTTCATGAACAGGCTGAGCTCAGCCGGATCCATATGCACCACATGCTTGTCTTCGGGATAGGCGAGACTGTTGACATCGGTAACATACTCCGAGAACGCGGCGATGCGCTCGGCCTGCAAACGATCATATTCGGCGGCGAAATTGCGATAGACCTTGGAATGGCGAGGCATGTGGCCCCGGTTCTGGCCGAGGATGTCGTCGGCGAACAGATATTGCGCATCGCAACCGGTGCCCGCCCCCATCGACAGCATGATCAGCGATGTGCGTTCCGAGATCGCCTTGGCGACCTCGACCGGCACCACTTCGATCTCGGCGCCGATGGCGCCGGCGGCCTCCAGCTGCTTGACCGCCGCGAAGATATCCATGGCGGTGTCGGCGGTCTTGCCGACGGCTTTGAAGCCGCCGGTCCAGGTTGCGCGGGAAGGAATGAGGCCGACATGGCCGATCACCGGGATATTGTCGTCCGCCATCCGCTTGATGGTGGCGTAGCCGGCGCTGCAATAGACCGCGTCGGCGCCGGCCTTGTAGAGCCGGAAAGCCCAGCGCACGAAATCGTCCGCCGTTCCGATCTCGTAGAAATTGTCTCCCGGCATGGTGAACAGGCTGGGGGCGGCGTCCCGGTATTGCGGGTTGAGCACCAGTTCGGGCGGCACCGAGACGATGTCGACCCCTGCGCGCTCCGCGGCCTCTGCCTCGTCCATCGTCAGCACGCGCAACATGGTCAGCTGGCGCTTGCCTTTCATGGCGCGCAAATCCGCCACCGTCGGTCTTTTTCGGCTCATCAACAGGGTTCCCTCAGTTGCATTCGGCGGCAGGTCAGCCGATCTGGATCATCACTTTGCCAGCCTCGACCTTCACTGGATAGGTGGCGAGATTGACGCACACCGGTGCGCCTCGGGCCACACCCGTCTTGTAGTTGAAGCGGCCATTGTGCTTGGGGCATTCGATGATGTCGTCCATCACCAGCCCATCGGCCAGATGCGCCTTCTCATGCGTGCAGTACCCGTCGGTTGCGAAGTACTCGTCATCGGGACTGCGATAGATGGCGAAGGTACGGCCGCCATGATCGAAGCGGATGACATCCTCTTCCTCGACATCGTCGACGCCGCACGCTTCAACCCAGTCGGCCATCTCTCGTCTCCTGCAACTCTATTCCGCCGCCGCCGGAACGGTCAGCGCATGGAACTCGTCCCGGTATGGCTTGGCCGTCGGCGGCAATTCACGCTTGAGAAAATAGTCCTCGTACTGAAGCTGCTTCAGCAGCACCGGCCAGACCTCGCGATAGGCATGCCACATCGAAGGGTTCGGCTCGGGCAGATCGTGCTTGATTAATTCATGCAGCCTCGGCAGCGCGTGATACGGCACCATCGGGAACATGTGATGTTCGACATGATAGTTCATGTTCCAGTAGATGAAGCGGCTGATCGGGTTCATGTAGACGGTGCGCGTGTTCAGCCGGTGGTCGGTGACATTATCGGCGAGGCCAATATGCTGCAGCAGGCCGGTCAGCACCATGTGCCAGCTGCCGTAGAGGCGCGGCAGGCCGATCAGCACCAGCGGCAGGAACGACCATAAACAGAGCGCCAGCACGATCGTCGCGACATAGATGGCGACATGCCAGCGCGCGGCGGTGACCACCTTGTGAAGCTCCATCTCGGGGATAAAGCTTTTCTCGTCGGGCGAGATGCTGCCGAACGCATTGCGCACCAGCGTCGGCAGCGAATAGCGGAAATCGAGAATGCCGGTGAAGGCGAGTGCGGCGCGCAGCAGGTCCGGCGGACGCATCACCGCGATCTCGGCGTCGCGGCCGACGATGATCGTGTCGGTGTGATGGCGGGCATGGCTCCAGCGCCAGGTCACCGGGT
>NZ_RZOL01000504.1:0-3909 GCF_004022985.1 Mesorhizobium sp. M7A.F.Ca.ET.027.02.1.1
ACCATCACCGATGAAGCGCGCGCGGCCGCCGAACGGTTGCTGCGCGAGAACACCACAGCTGCATAAGAACAGCTGATGTCAGGGATCGAGTCAGGATATGGCTCCATCCTGCTGTTCAGGAATGATTTTCCTAAAATCCTGATCTATTGTGTAGCGCCACCGTTCGGGGAAGAAAGCATGTCCGAAAAACCCGTTGATGCCCTGACCGAAAGCGAGGCCGAAGCCGAGCTGAAGCGGCTGGCGGAAGAGATCGCCGAGCACGACCGGCGCTACCATACCGAAGATGCGCCTGTTATCACCGACGCCGAGTACGACGCGCTGGCACGGCGCAATCTTGCCATCGAGGAGCGCTTTCCGGCGCTGGTGCGCGAGGATTCGCCATCGCTCAGGGTCGGAGCCGCTCCGGCGGAAGGCTTTACCAAGGTGCGCCATGCCGTGCCGATGCTCAGCCTTGCCAAGGCCTATACCGACGATGACGTCACGGATTTCATCGAACGCGGGCGGCGGTTCTTCGATCGCGACAAGGAGCTCGACATCGCCTTCACAGCCGAACCGAAGATCGACGGGCTGTCGGCTTCGCTGCGTTACGAAAACGGTGTGTTCGTGCAGGGCGCGACGCGTGGCAACGGCGCCGTTGGCGAAGACATCACCGCCAATTTGAAGACGATTGCCGATATTCCAGCGAAGCTGAAAGGCTCGGGCTGGCCCGAAATCATCGAGATCCGCGGCGAGGTCTACATGACCTATGCGGAATTCGAGGCGCTGAAGCAGCGGTCGGCTGCGGCCGGCGGCCAGGACTACGTCAATCCGCGCAATACGGCGGCCGGATCGCTGCGCCAGAAGGATCCATCCGTCACCGCCAGCCGCAACCTCAAATTCTTCGCCTATGCCTGGGGTTACACGACGGCTGATCCCGCTCCGACCCAATATGATTCGGTGCAGAAATTCGCCGAGTGGGGGTTCAAGATCAGTCCGCTGATGGTGCGGGCGAAATCGGCCGAGGAGCTGATCGCGCATTATCATCGGATCGAGGAGCAGCGCTCGGCGCTCGGCTACGATATCGACGGCGTCGTCTACAAGGTCGACCAGCTGGAGTTGCAGCGCCGCTGGGGTTTCGTCACCGGCGAACCGCGCTGGGCGGTCGCGCATAAATTCCCGGCCGAACAGGCGATGACGACCGTGCAGAAGATCGACATCCAGGTCGGCCGTACCGGTACGCTGGCGCCGGTTGCGCGGCTGGCGCCGGTCACAGTCGGCGGCGTCGTGGTCGAGAACGTCACGCTGCACAATGAGGACTACATCAAGGGCCTGGACTCGACCGGCGAGCCGATCCGCGACGGCATCGATGTGCGCATCGGCGATACGGTCGTGATCCAGCGGGCAGGCGATGTCATTCCGCAGATCGTCAGCGTCGTCATCGACAAGCGGCCTGCTGATGCGGTGCCTTACGAGTTCCCTCACACTTGCCCGATCTGCGGCTCGCCGGCGACGCGCGAGATCAACGAAAAGACCGGCAAGGAAGATTCCCGCCGGCGCTGCACCGGCGAACTGATCTGCCCGGCGCAGGCGGTGGAAGGATTGCGCCACTTCGTGTCACGCGGCGCCCTGGACATCGAAGGCCTCGGCGCGGAGAACATAGACACGTTCTTCAATGCGGGATTGATCAAGACCGCCGCCGATATCTTCACGCTCAGGGATCGCCGTCCGGCCGTCACCAGGGCGCTGGCCGAACGCCGCGAGGAGCAGGCAAGGCAGCGCGAGGCCGCATCGGGCAAGACGCGCAAGAATGTGCGCAGCGTCGAGGATCGCAACTATGAGGGCCTCGACAAGCTGTTCGCCGCCATCGACTCGCGCCGCGAGCCGGAGCTCGACCGTTTCATCTTCGCGCTCGGCATCCGCCATATCGGCGAAACGACGGCCGCCGTGCTTGCCCGCACCTTCTCGACCATCGAGGAGATGATCCGGGTCGGCAAGGAGACAGCGGCAGCGGAGGATCCACACACGGTTTTCCCCTCGGTCAACGGCATCGGCGATACCGTGATCGATGCGTTGCGCGACTTCTTCGGAAATGAGCGCAATGACGACGTGCTTGACGCGTTGCTCCGCCAAGTCAAGCCGAAGCCGTATATCGTCAACGTCTCGGCCGACAGCGAGGTCGCCGGCAAGACGGTCGTGTTCACGGGCTCGCTGGAGAAGATGACACGCTCCGAAGCCAAGGCGATGGCGGAGCGCCTCGGCGCCAAGGTCGCGGGCTCGGTTTCGGCAAAGACGGATCTGGTGGTCGCCGGGCCGGGTGCCGGCTCCAAGCTCAAGCTCGCCAGCGAACTCGGCATCGAGGTGATCGACGAGGATGCCTGGCTGGTACGGATCGGCAAGGCGTGATGGAAGGCGCATTCAAGGGTTTCGGCCCGAAAGCCATTCCGTTCCTGAAGGCGCTGGATTTCCACCAGAGCCGAGAGTGGTTTTTGGAGAACCGTGACCTGTTCGAAAAGGAGTTGCGCGATCCGCTCAGTGATCTCGTCGACACGCTGACCGAGCGCTTCGCAAAGGCAGGCCTCGGCCTGCGCGGCGACCGCAAGAAGTCGCTGTTCCGCATCAATCGCGACGTGCGCTTCGCCAAAGACAAGCGGCCCTACAACAGGCATTTGTCGGCCATCCTGTCGCCCGACGGCACCAAGATGGAGCAGGGTGTGTTCTACGTGCATATCGGGCTTGAGCGCTGTTTTGCCGACATTGCCTGGTGGCAGCCGGAGCCGGCGCTGCTGCTGGCGATGCGCAAAGCCATCGCGACCAAGCCGGACAATTTTCGCGGCCTGGTGGCGGCGTTGAAGAAGAACCGGCTTGAACTCGAGACCGAAGGCCGTATGAAGCGTACGCCACGCGGCTTCGAGGAAATCAGCGATCCCGATCTGGTCGCCGCCATCCGCCACCGGCATTTCTATGTCCAGCATGTCATCGATCCGGCGGGAATCCATACGGCTGATCTGGTCGACGAGCTCGTCGATTTCACCTTGCGCGCCAAGCCGCTGCTCGACTGGGGCAGGGCGATCGAGGGCAAAGGTTCGCTTGACTAGCCTTCGGCTCCGGTAACCCGACGATCATTTCCGCTGATCGTTTGGCTCAAGCGAATTCGTGTGACAAGGCAGGCAGCGCTTCCTACATCAGGCCCTGATCAAGGAGAGGCCATGTCGGCGCAAGCAATTTCCGAGAGCGGCGATAAAAGCGATTTCTGGCAGGGCGTGCGGCTGTCGATGCCTGTCGTGGTGGCGTCGGCGCCGTTTGCGGTGCTGTTCGGTGCGCTAGCCGTCGACAATGGTTTCTCGGTCCTGGAAGCCTTCCTGATGAGCGCGCTGGTCTATGGCGGCGCCAGCCAGATGGTCGGCATCCAGCTGTTCGGCCAGCATGTGGCGCCGTGGCTGATCGTGCTGTCGATCTTCGCCGTCAATTTCCGCCACGTGCTCTATTCCGCCGGCATCGGCCGGCGCATCGCGCACTGGCCTGTCATCCAGCAGGCACTTGGTTATTTCATCCTCACCGATCCGCAATTCGCGGTGGCCGAAGCGCGGGCGCAATCGGGCCAGACGGTCGGCTTTGCCTGGTATCTGGGGCTTGGCTTGCCGGTCTATCTGTTCTGGATCGTCGAAAGCGCGCTTGGCGCACTGTTCGGCAAGCTGATCCCCGACACGCATGCGCTCGGCATCGATTTCCTGCTGCCGATCTATTTCCTCGGTCTCGTGCTGGGCTTCCGCAAGCGGCCGCTGTGGCTGCCGGTGGTCATCGCCAGCGCCGCCGCCTCGATCATCGCCTATAAGACCGTGGGCTCGCCCTGGCATGTCTCGATCGGCGCTGTTGCCGGTGTGCTGCTGGCGGTCATCCTGCCTCCCCATCACAGCGGCGTAAAGGCACGGC
>NZ_RZOL01000505.1:0-3908 GCF_004022985.1 Mesorhizobium sp. M7A.F.Ca.ET.027.02.1.1
CTACGTGTCTTCGGCAACGACACCACAGGAGATGAGCGGCAATCTCCTGCATCCCAGGCTGGTGGAAGCGCTCACCGGTAAACCGGGCGACGACTACCGGTTCAACTACCCAACTTACGCACACCAGATTGAGGCCTGGCGTCACCTTCTTGCCGCCGACAGCAGGTCGGTTCTGGTTTCGAGCGGCACAGGTTCCGGAAAGACGGAATGCTTCCTGATACCTCTGTTGAACGATCTGGCGCGCGAGGCCAGCCTGACCGGACGGCTGCGCGGCGTACGCGCACTGATGCTCTATCCGCTGAATGCGCTCATCGCCAGCCAAGAGGAACGCTTGCGGCGATGGATCGCCCCATTCGGCGGGCAAATCCGTTTTGCACTCTACAATGGCCTCATGGCCGACAAGCGAAAGAGCGATCGCGAAAAAGCCGAGAAAGAGTATCCCGAGCAGGTTTTGTATCGAGCGACGCTTCGTTCGGATCCGCCGCCGGTGCTCGTCACCAACAATACAATGCTGGAGTACATGACGATCCGAAGAGAGGATCATCCCCTGCTTGAGGCTTCCCACGGTCTGCTACGCTGGGTCGTGATCGACGAAGCGCACAGCTATGTCGGTTCGGCGGCTGCGGAAGTCTCTCTGTTGCTTCGCCGTGTGTTGCAAGCTTTCGGGGTCAGTGCGAAGCAAGTGCGCTTTGTAGCCACCTCGGCTACGCTTGGCGGTACGGACGACAAAGCGAAGGCCGATCTTCAGCGCTATCTGGCAGACCTCGCAGGCGTGCCCCTCTCTCAGGTTCACGTCGTGTTCGGCGCTCGCCACAAGGTGGCTCTGCCGCCGCCAACATCAGCTGGCCGTCTGACGCCGGAGCAACTCGAGCCAGGCGGCGGATTTGAGAAGAATCCGGCCGTTCAAGAGCTGGTACGCGCGGCAGAAAAGGGTGCCGTTTCGATGGCTCATGCGGGACAGATAGCAGCGGGAGCCGGCTTGGACCCTGTACCCTTGGTTGAGGCCATTGGAGCTGCAGCCTTGCTGCCCTTGCGCGTTCACAAGTTCATCCGCGCAATCCCGGGCCTATGGTCATGCCTCAATCCAGACTGTGATGGCGAACGTCCCGAGGCCTGGCCATTCGGCGCTCTTCATTTCGAACGTAGCGAGACGTGCAAGATCTGCACAGCGCCTGTCTTTGAACTCATCAGTTGCCGGGAGTGTGGAGAGCCATTTCTGAACGGGTATGATCACGGGGACCACCTCTCCCCACAGGCGATAGCGCCGGACAGGGACGAGTTTGCAGTCGCAAGCGCACGCGAGCTTGATGAACCCGATGACGGCGAGCAAGATGACGATGACACTGAAGCCATCAAATCGGTACTGCGGCGCGACGGCGATCGGCGTCTGATCGGCACCCGTCTGACGGACGGCCTTTTCGAGCGCGACGTGGATCCAACAAGTGGCGCCTTGCCCGAAAAACGCGGCGAAGGACGGGTCCTACACCTGAGCCGGCCGGTCCTGGACGCCTCCTGTCCTTGCTGCAGGGCGGCCCCATCACGACGCTCCGGCACGGTGTTGTGGCCCTTTCGCTTTGGCGCTCCCTTTCTCATTCAAAACGCCGCGCCGACCATGCTTGAAGGCGTCAAGCCCAGTGATCGGGTGAATATAGAGCTGCCCGCACAGGGCCGGCAGCTGCTCTCGTTCACGGACAGCAGACAGGGCACGGCACGCTTTGCTGCCAACATTGAGACGATGTCGGAGCGCAGCTACGTCCGCACTTTTGTTTATCACCTCGCCCAGAAAGCTGCTGCACCGCAACCGCTGACGCGTGAAGAGCGTACCGACCTCGAAGCCAAGCGAGCTAAGTTCGCGGCATTGGTGGAGTCTGACGCGACTTTCAAGCCATATCTGACTGAGATTGAACAGCAGCTTTCGGGCAGGAGCGCCAATGCCACGGTGCCATGGAACGATGCAGTGCGCGATTTTTCCAGCGAGCCCATGTTAAAGCAATGGATCGGCAAGGTTTGGGACGCCGACCGCGACGACCGCTTTCACCGTGATCCCAAGGCGCTGGCTAACTATCTCATTCTGCGGGAGCTTGCCCGCCGTCCGCGCCGCGCCAATGCCATCGAGACGCTCGGCTTAGGGAAACTGGTCTTTCCGCAAATAGAGAAGCTGACGGAAAGCCGCCTTCCGGGGCCTATTAAGCGACAAGGCTACTCGCTGAGCGTCTGGCGCGATTTTCTCTACTTTCTGGTGGATAGCGTCATTCGAACGAATTTCGTCCTCAATGTTAGCCGGGAGGATGCACGCTGGCTGCTGCCGCGCAACGCGTTCCTTCGTGGCATAGTCGGCCCGGACCAGGACAGGCGCATACCATCAGATGTCACTTGGCCGAAAGCCCGCGCGGGCGGCGGGATCAAAACCAACGCGGTTTTGCTTCTGGAGAAACATCTGAACCTCGACAGCGATAGCGGAGAAGATCGCGCGACAATCAACGACATCTTGACGCAGGCCTGGGACCAGATGCGGCCCTTGCTGGAGGGAAGCGGATCTACGTTTGCCCTGGGTCTCGATATGGCCGGCATTGCTGCCGTAGACGAGGCTTGGCTTTGTCCGGTGACGCACCGGGTCCTGCCCCGCCTCGTCTTTGGACGAACGCCATACAGCGTCCGTCATGTTTCGACCGGTGCTCTGCAGCCGGTTGAAGCCGTGAGGTTTCCGGCACTACCTTACTTTTTTCCGATCAACGATCGGGAGCGTGCGGCCCTAGCTGAGTTCGTCCAAAGCGATCCAATGATAGCAGCCCTCCGGCAGCGCGGCGTCTGGGGCAATCTGCATGACAGGGCGGCGACCTTCGCCCCCTATATTCGCGCCGAAGAGCATTCGGCGCAACAGCCGCCTTACCGACTTCGAGAGTTCGAAGCGCAGTTCAAGCAGGGTGAGATCAATCTCCTTGCCTGTTCGACGACAATGGAAATGGGTGTGGACATCGGTTCTGTCGAGGCGGTGCTGAATACAAACGTGCCGCCGTCCATTGCCAATTATAGGCAGCGGGTTGGCCGTGCGGGTCGCCGCGGACAGCATTTCGCGTCGTCGCTCACATTTGCCCGCGATACGCCCCTAGATCGGGAAACCTTCGTCGACCCCATCAAATATCTCGGGCGCGAACTGCGCTCGCCGCAGGTCAAGCTTGATTCTCGCCGCATCGTCCAGCGCCATGTCAACGCGCTTCTGCTGGCACAGTGGTTCCGGCAGGCAAAAGGCGAACTGATGCGAGTGAGGGCCGGGCAGTTCTTTGGCTGTCCGGAAGGTGTGATACTAGCCCCGGACGAGACGCCTCCCGTGGAACTGTTTCGCAACTGGCTGATAACCCCGAGCACGGCGACAGTTCTTTCCGACCGGCTGACAGCTTTGACTGTTGGCACTGCGTTCCAGGACAATGGCAGTGTGCTTCAAATTGCAGCCGACATGTTCCACCATGCCGCTAAGGCTTATCGCGACCAATGGGACTCTTTGCGGCAACAAGCCGGCGCGGTCGTGACGGAAGCTAAAGCAAGCCTCGAGATGCAGATTCGTCGATTCTGCAGAGAGCCGCTCTTAAAGGAACTCTCGACCCGGTCACTGCTGCCTGGCCACGGGTTTCCCAATGCCATCGTGCCGTTCGTCAACGATTGCGCCGAAACTTTGAACAGGCAGCGCCTGCGCTCGGACGAGGAGAGCGAAACCGTGCGGAACCGCCGGTACGATTATCCGAGCCGTAACGCGGACGTGGCGATTCGCGAATATGCCCCAGGCGCCGAAGTGGTGGTTGATGGTCTCGTCTGGACATCGGCTGGGGTAACTCTGAACTGGCTGCGGCCCGCGCATGATGCTGGTGCGCGCGAGATTCAAAGCATCCGATGGTCGTGGCAGTGCAATGATT
>NZ_RZOL01000506.1:0-3907 GCF_004022985.1 Mesorhizobium sp. M7A.F.Ca.ET.027.02.1.1
CCACCCCCCACCCCCTTCGGGTCCTTCCCCGACCTCAAACCGTATGCGGGACGGCGTAGCCCGAGGGTTCGCTAGTGAGAGGGTGCGGAAAACTGGGTTAACGATGTTAACGATGGCCGGTGAACGGTAAACCTCGGCAGGTTTCTGACATGCAAGCCCCTGCCGACCTGCCGCCGGCCGTCTGGAAGTCGTTGTCCGAGATCGCGGCCATGCGCGGCGTCTCGAAGGTCGCGATCAAAAAGCGCGTCGACCGTTACGAGGCCGAAGGGCTGCTGACCACGCGCCGCAACGGCCGCGAGCGCCAGGTGGATCTCGCCGCCTTCGACAAGGCGATCGGCAGCGTCGGCGACGCCTACCGCGAGCAGGCCGCCGAAACAGTCCGCGAGGAAAAGACCGCCGAGCCATCCGGTCCGCCGAGCGCACTGCGCGATGCCCAGACCGAGAAAGCGCAGTGGGAAGCGCGCCGCTCGGCCCTCGACGTCAGCGAGCGTCTGGGCAAGCTGGTGCCGGTCATCGAAGTCGAGACCGCCATGGTGCGGGCAGGCGAGGCGATCGTTAGGGCGATCGAGCAGCTGCCGAGCTTTGCCGGCGAGATCATGACGGCCGCCAAGGAAGGCGAGCCGGCGCTGCGGCGCAAGCTGCGCGACATCAAGGACCAGATCCGCCGCCGTGCCGCCGACGCGCTCACCCTGCAGCGCGACGCCGGCCAGGCCGACGAGGACAGTGGCGGCAACGAATTCGACTTCGGCGCCGACTGAAAGGCCATCCATGAAACTGCAGCTCAAGCGCTCGGCGCTGGCGGTCATCGCCGGCACGCTGGCGGCCCTCATCGCGCCGCCGGATCGCATGAGCCCGTCCGCCTGGGCCAAGGGCAATCTGATCGTGCCCGACGGTCCTGGTGCCAACGAACTTTGGGACGCCTCGCTGACGCCCTACATCGTCGAACCGCTCGACATGCTGGCCATGGACAGCGGCCACAACGAGATCGACGTCCGCAAGTCATCGCAGACCGGCTTCACCACGCTGCTGCTCGCCGCGGTCGGCCACATCATCGACACCGACCCTTGCCGGGTGATGATCGTGCAGCCGACATCCGGCGCCCTGTCCGACTTCAACCGCGACAAGCTGGCCATCGCCATCGACAAGACGCCGGCCCTTAAGCGGAAAGTGAAGCCGCAGACCAGTCGCGCCGGCGACGCCTCGACATCTACCTCGAAGGTCTATCCCGGCGGCTCGCTGACGCTGGCCATCGCCAGCTCGGCCGCCGACCTGCGTTCGAAGACGATCAAGGTGGCGCTGCTCGATGAGGTCGACGAATATCCCGACGACCTCGATGGCCAGGGCGATCCGCTCGGCATGATCGCGGCGCGCCAGATTTCGTTCCTGATGTCGGGCGAGTGGAAGCGCTTCAAGATCTCCACGCCGACCGTCAAGGGCGCCTCGAAGATCGATGCCGGCTTTCATGCCGGCGACCAGCGCTACTGGCACATGCCGTGCCCTGGGTGCGCGACGCCGTTCCGCTTCGTCTTCGACCGGCAGTACTTTAAATTCGAAGAGGTTCATCCCTACAAGGCCTATTACGCGACGCCCTGCTGCGGCGCGATCGTCGAGGCGGCCGACAAAGTCGAACTGATGAAGAAAGGCCGATGGGTTGCCTTGGCTGACCGGCCTGGCGCTCATCCGAGCTACCATTTCGACGCGCTGACCTCTCCCTTCGTGCCGTGGCCGGTCATTGCCGAGGAATTCGTCAAGGCGGCTGGCGACCCGCTCAAGCTAAAGACCTTCGAAAACCTGACGCTCGGCCTGCCGTTCGAGGTCAAGGGCGACGCGCCCGACCATGCCAAGCTGATGCTGCGCCGCGACAAGGAACAGAAGCGCGGCCATATCCCGCCCGCCGGCCTGATCCTGGTGGGCGCTGCCGACGTGCAGATGCGGGGCATCTGGTATTCGATCAAGGCCTATGCGCCGGACGGGCAGAGCTGGGTGGTCGATGCCGGCTATCTGCCCGGCGACACCGAGGATCCGCATGCCGGCGCCTTTGCCGATCTGGAAAAGATCCGTGTCACGCAATGGCCGGACGCCTATGGCCGCACCCGCACGGTCGACCTTTTCGGCATCGATTCAGGCTATCGCAGCCACGTCGTCTATTCCTGGGTGCGCGGCAAGGCGGCGACTTTCGCGCTGAAGGGCATAGACGGCTGGAGCCGTCCGGCGCTCGGCCAGCCGACCAAGGTCGACATCGACTTCAAGGGCGAGCGCATCCGCGGTGGCGCCATGGTCTGGGCGGTGGGCACCTGGCCGCTGAAAGGCGCCTTCTACGCGCAGTTGCGCAAGGAAGGCATTGCTGCTGGGCAACCGGTCAATCCGGCCGGCTATTGCCACTTCGCCTGGTGGCAGGACGAGGTCTACTTTCGCCAGATCACTTCGGAATATCTGGCCACCGAAACCTATCGCGGCCGTGCCCGTCGGGTCTGGAAGATCCGCGGCGGCGAGGAAAACCACCTGCTCGACTGCGAGATCTACAACGCCGCGCTCGCCGACTATCTCGGCCTGTCGCGCATGACCGCCGACCAGTGGCGCACGCTCGCCGCCGATCGCGGTTTCCCGCAGGATTTCGATTTCTTCGCGCCTGACGTTCTGCAGGTGCAGATGCGCGCGGCCCAGGCGCCGAAGCCGCAGCAAACCGCCGCCGCCCTGCCGACAGAATCATTCTGGGATTGAGCTATGACACCTCTAGCGCAGCAGCTTTTGAACGACTGGTGCCTGCCACTGCGGGATCGGCAGGTCAAAGACCCGCATGGCGTCTTGCCCCAGATGGTGAGCGCAAAATGTTTTGAGTGCTCGGCGCTGGGCGAGTTTGTCACCATCTTGGCACGAGACGAACCGGCAAATCTGTTCGAGTCTGGTCGCATTTTTGCACCGGCACCGGTCACGTTCATCGAAGTGAAAACGGGCCAGTCAAGACTTGGTCTGCTTATCATCGAACAGCGTGACGGAAGCATGCGCCTATATCTCACCAATAATCTGATGATCGGCATGTTGTTTGTTGGAGTTCTCCAATCGTCAACGACGTCGAATGGTCAAGGGTACTGGTTCAGGTGTGGCGAAATCAACAGGGAGGACGGCTATCTCCTTGCTCGTGGCGCGGCATACTACCTGTTCCTGATAAACACCCCAAAGCTGCTCGGCAATATCACTCGACTTCCGCACTCCGGCCTCCAAAGGAAGCTTGCGCACGCGCAGGGGATGACGGGCAAGTTCCCGCTTCTTGCGTGGACGGAAATTACGCTCTGGGTCACGCCGAACGGGAGCAAGGCCGAAGCGGAAAACCGCGAAATCGAAGCCCATCTATCCGGGCGCAAATGCCTTCATTTTGTGCGCGCATTTCTGCGCTGGCGGCTCGGCAAATTGGAGATCGTCCGGTCGCACTGGAAGGGCGATGGTTCTCTCGGCATCAAGCGCAGCCGATACAAGATGGCAGCCTGACTATGGCCTGGACGCAAACCGACATCGACAACATCAAGAAAGCGATGGCGTCCGGCGTGCTGACCACCAAGCACGGCGAGACGATGCTGACCTTCCGTTCGATGTCGGAGATGGAACGCGTGCTGGCGCGGATGGAAGCCGAGGTCAAGGGTTCGACCAGCGGCGCGATGTTCACCGAATACCATAGCGGCACCTGAATGAACGCGCTCGACCGCCTGATTTCCGTGTTTTCGCCGCAAGCCGGCCTGCGTCGTGCCGCGGCGCGCGCCTCGCTTGAGGGTTTTGAACGCAGCTATGCCGCCGGCCAGTCCGGGCGGCGCAACAAGGGCTGGACCGGTCGCGGCACCTCGGCCAATGTTGAGGTCGGCCAGGCGCTGGCGACGCTGCGCAACCGGGCGCGCGAATTCGTCAGGGACAGCTG
>NZ_RZOL01000507.1:0-3899 GCF_004022985.1 Mesorhizobium sp. M7A.F.Ca.ET.027.02.1.1
GGCCGGGCCGCACTCGCTCAACGCCTATTTCGATTCCGCCATCGCGGCCGGCCGCCTGTTCGGCATGCCGATGCATGGCCACTGGGTCACCGTCGGCACGCCCGATGCCGTACCGCTCGCGGAAGCGGCGGTCGCCGGCGCGCTCATCGAGTCGCAATGAGCGGCTCCAGCCGCGTTTTCTCGATCCCGCCCGGAGCGCCGTTTCTGCCGACGCTTGCCGAGGCGCTGCTTGCCGGTCGCCTTGTTCCGGGGTTTCGATTTGACGGCGACCCGCTCGCTTTGGCCGATGTCACCATCTATGTGCCGACACGCCGTGCCGCGCGTGCCTTGCGGGGTGTCTTCGTCGACAGCCTGGCGGCACGCGGCGGCGGCGGCTCGGCAATCCTGCCGGTCATCCGGCCGCTCGGCGAGTTCGACGAAGATGAGGCCGCGTTCGAGACCGAGGCATCGGCGGCCATCGATCTCGCGCCGCCGATTTCGGCAACCGAACGCCTGTTGCTGCTGACGCCGCTGGTGCGCGCCTGGAAACGCCGGCTGCCGGCACATGTCGCCGCCCTCTTTGCCGAGGAGATCGTCATCCCGGCTTCCACCGCCGACGCGATCTGGCTGGCGCGCGATCTCGCCCGGCTGATGGACGAGATCGAGACGGAAGGAACGGACTGGGCCAAGCTCACCGATCTGGTGACCGGCAACCTTGCCGGATGGTGGCAGGTGACCCTCGAATTCCTCGGCATCGTCACCGAAGCCTGGCCGAAATTCCTCGCGGAAAGCGACCGCTCCAATCCGGCCGCGCATCGCAGCGCGCTGATCCGCGCCGAGGCGGCGCGGCTGCTGCGCAATCCGCCCGCTGGCCCGGTCATCGCCGCAGGGTCGACCGGCTCGATCCCCGCCACGGCTGAACTGCTTGCCGCCATCGCGCGCCTGCCCGGCGGCGCCATTGTGCTGCCGGGTCTCGACCGAACGCTGGACGAAGCGTCATTCCAGGCGATTGCCGCGCCCGGCGCGCGTCCAGCTGTGCTCGGCCACCCGCAATATGGCCTGGCCAGGCTGATAGGCAAGATCGGCGTATTGCGCGGCGACGTCGAGGAGATTGGCGTGGCCGAACCGCGACTTGCGCTTCGCGCCGCTCTTGTCGGCGAAGCGCTGCGGCCGGCCGAAACCACCGAACTCTGGGCCGAGACACGTGCGGGCTTCCCGGCGTCCCACATTGCCGGCGCCTTCGCCGAGGTGACCCTGCTCGAAGCTGCCAGCGAACGTGATGAAGCTGTCGCCATCGCCGTCGCGCTCAAGCGCGCGGTCGAACAGCCCGGCCAAAGGGCGGCTCTCGTCACCGGCGATCGCGCATTGGCACGGCGCGTCTCGATCGAGCTCCAGCGCTTCGGCGTCGTCGCCGACGATTCCGGTGGCACGCCGCTCGCCAACACCCCGGCGGCCAGCCTGCTCAGGCTGGCGCTCGAGGCATTGTTCAGGCCAGGCGATCCGGTTGGCCTGCTGTCGCTGCTCAAGCATCCGCTGCTTGGCCTCGGCCTCGAACGGGCCGATGTGCGCCACGCGGCGGAACTCGTCGAGCTGGTGGCGCTGCGCGGCGGCACCGGCCGCCCAGACATCGTTTCGCTGCCGGAACTGTTCGAGGCCCGCCTCACCGGCCTGGGCGGCGGCAGTCGACAGCCCTTCTGGTTTTCCCGGCTGACCGTGCGCTCCATCGAAACTGCCCGGAATTTGCTTGAACGTCTCAAGCAAGCGCTGGCGCCGCTCGCAGCCTTCCGCGGCCGGGATGACGCCAACCTTGCCGCGCTTGTCAGGGCCAGTGTCGTCTCACTCGAAAATCTCGGCCGCACCGCCGACGGTGGTCTTGGCGAGCTCTATGCCGGTGACGCCGGTGAAAAGCTTGCCGAACTGCTGCGCGGGCTGGTCTCGGCTTCGGCTTCACTGTCCTTCGCGGCGACCGAGTGGCCCGATATCATGGCGGCGCTGATCGCGCCTGAAACGGTCAAGCCGGCACAAGGCACCGACCGGAACATCGCCATCTGGGGTGCGCTGGAAGCCCGATTGCAGACCGTCGACACGCTGGTCATCGGCGGGCTCAACGAGGGCGTATGGCCGCGCAAGCCCGAGAGCGACCGCTTCATGTCGCGGCTGATGAAGACCGGCATCGACCTCGAACCGCCCGAGCGGCGCATCGGCCTTGCCGCGCATGATTTCCAGATGGCCATGGGCGCTGGGAAAGTGGTGCTGTCCCGCTCGGCGCGTGCCGGCGACGCCCCCGCCGTGCCGTCGCGCTGGCTGCAGCGGCTGCTGACCTTCATCGGCAGCGACCAGGCAGCGGAGCTGCGCCGGCGTGGCGACGAACTGCTCGCCTGGGCGCGCGCGCTGGATACCGGCCCAAGGCAGGATTTCGCGCCACGGCCGCAGCCGAAGCCGCCGCTGTCGGTGCGCCCGACGCATTTCTCGGTCACCGAGATCGAGACCCTGCGCCGTGACCCCTACGCCGTCTATGCGAGACGCATCCTTGGCCTGATGCCGCTCGATCAGGTCATCCGCGATCCTGGT
Organism: Mesorhizobium sp. M7A.F.Ca.ET.027.02.1.1; assembly: GCF_004022985.1. Lineage (NCBI taxonomy): Bacteria > Pseudomonadati > Pseudomonadota > Alphaproteobacteria > Hyphomicrobiales > Phyllobacteriaceae > Mesorhizobium > Mesorhizobium sp. M7A.F.Ca.ET.027.02.1.1. The sequence continues at coordinate 2,551 of NZ_RZOL01000507.1, forward strand.
GCGGCCGAGCGCGGCACGCTGTTTCACGCCATCCTGCACCTGTTCTCAGGCAGTGTCGCCGATCCGCGCACCCCCGAGGCGCTCGCCGGCCTTATCGCCGCCGGCCGCGCCTGTTTTGCCGAGGCCGCGCTTCCGGCCGATGTCGAGGCGGTGTGGTGGCCACGTTTCGAGAAACTCGCCGCCAACATCATCGAGTGGGAGCGCACGCGCGCCGATGCGGTGACAAGGCGTTATGCCGAGGAGCGCGCCGGCAAGACCGTTGTCGGCCAGTCCGGCGTGACTCTGTCCGGCTACGCCGACCGGGTCGACCTTTTGGCCGGTGGCATGGCCGACATACTGGATTACAAGACCGGTTCCTCGCCGTCCAAGGCGCAGGCGCACACACTGCTAGCGCCGCAACTGGCGCTGGAGGGTGCGCTGCTCAGGCGCGGCGCCTTCAAGGATTTAGGCGCGCGCGAGCCCTCTCAACTGGCCTTCATCAGGCTGAAGCCGAATGGCGAGGTGTTCGAGGAATCCATCCTCGAACACAATCGCCAGCCGCGGACCGCGACCGATCTTGCCGAAGAGGCCTGGGCGCGGCTGGAAAAGCTGTTGATCCACTATGCCGATCCTGCGACGGGTTATCTGTCGCGCGCGCTGCCGTTCCGCGAAGGCGAGACTGATGGCGACTACGACCATCTTGCCCGCGTGCTCGAATGGTCGGCAGGCGGCGATGCCGGTGACGAGGGAGGAGAGGCATGAAAAAGGCCTATCCGATCCCCAGCGACACCGCGACCAGCCAGGCCCGCGCCGCCGATCCCGGCAATTCCGCCTGGGTGTCGGCGAATGCCGGATCCGGCAAGACCCATGTGCTGGCCCAGCGCGTCATCCGGCTGCTGCTGCGCGGCACCGATCCGTCGAAGATACTGTGCCTGACCTATACGCGCGCCGCCGCCGCCAACATGTCCAACCGGGTGTTCTCGACACTGTCGGAGTGGACGACGCTTGGTGACGCGGATCTGGCGGCAAAGGTCGAGGCTCTGGAGGGGCGCCGGCCCGATCTCGAGACCATGCGCCGGGCGCGGCGCCTGTTCGCCGAGGCGCTGGAAACACCCGGCGGGCTGAAGATCCAGACCATCCATGCCTTCTGCGAATCGGTGCTGCACCAGTTCCCGCTGGAAGCCAACATCCCGGCCCATTTCGAGATGCTCGACGGCCAGATGGAAGCCTCGCTGTTTGCCGCGGCGCGCCGCGAGATGATTTCGGGCACATCCGCCGGCGACAGGGATCTGGCCGAGGCTTTTGCCGCCATTCTCGATCGGGGCGGCGAAGCCGGGCTCGACGCCTTGCTGGGTGAGATCGTGCGCAAG
>NZ_RZOL01000508.1:0-3878 GCF_004022985.1 Mesorhizobium sp. M7A.F.Ca.ET.027.02.1.1
GAGCAGTTCAATCGCCGCGGCCGCCTGTTCGGGCCGCGCGCTGATCTCGGCCGCGATGATGGCTGCAATGCGCTTGATGTCGGATGCCATGTCGTACCTGCTCTCGTCCAAAGAGCGGCGACCATAGGCGCAGACGTCCGGTCCGCCAACCGCCGCGCTTCGATCAGCCCGGCGGGTCCACAGGAAAGCGTGCGCTAATGCTCGGGTCCAATCTAGACCATCCGGCTCAGCGCCTCGAAGAAGGCGACGATTTCAACATCGAGCGGATCGTCGACCGGCTCGGGCTGCGACGACATCTTAGCGATCACCACTTTGGTCCTGGGATCGACATACAGCCACTGGCCATGAATGCCGATGCCGCAATAGGCGCCGTTCGGCAAGCCCGTCTGGTACCATTTGTTGCGATAGCGGCCCTTCGGGAACAGCGGCTGCATCGCGCCGCGCTGCCAGGCGTCGGAACTGCCGCCGCTAGCAACCGTATCGCGCACCCAGGCTTCCGGCACGATGCGGCGGCCATTGGCCACCCCGCCTTGCCGCATCATCTCGCCAACACGCGCCAGGTCGCGCGGCGTCACCGAAATACCGCCGGCCGTGCGCGCCGTGCCTTCCATGTCGACGCCGATCGAGGCTTCGCCGACAGCGCCGAGCGGCAGCCACAGCTTCTCGCGCATCAGGTCGGTGAACCGCTGGCCCGACGCGCGCTCGAGCAGCAGTCCGAGCAGGTCGGAATTCGGCGAGCGGTAGCGGAAGGTCTGGCCATGCGGCTCTGCAAGGCGTTGCAAGGTCAAAATGAATTCGCGCAGGCTCTCCGTGCCGCCGCCCGGATTCCACAGCGTGGCGCGACGATAGCGGGCGAAAGCGCTCTCCGGATCGAGATAGGCTTCCTCGAAATCGAGGCTGACGCTCATGTCGAGCACATGCCGCACGCTCGCATCGCCATAGGCCGAGCCGGCGGCTTCAGGGATGTAGGCCGTCACCGGCGCTTCCGGGTCGAATACGCCCTCGCCTTCCAGAATGCCGGCAATGATGGCGGTCAGCGACTTGCTGATCGAAAAGATGATGTGGCGGGCGCCGAAATCCATATGCGGGGCGAACCAGTCGCCGACGATCTTGCCGTCTTTCATCACCGTCAGTGCGTCGGTGCTCGAACGCGCGAGAAATTCAGCCACTGTCTCCGATGTGCCGGCGATCGCGACCTTTTCGCCGAGCAGGCCGCCCATATCGCGCACGGGGGTTTCGACAACGCCCGACGTCGCCGCCACGCGGGCGGTCGGCACCAGTTCGCCGAGGTTCTGGAACGACCACCGGTTGAAGGGGTTCTCGCGCCAGTTGGCGAGCACCACCTGGTTGCGCCGGAAGCCATAGCGGGTCTCGAACACGGTCTTGCCGGTCATGGCGTTTCCTTCCGGGTCGTTTTTTCTTTGTGGGGGCTCAGCGAAGTGCCGTGGCGATAGCGTGCAGGCCTTCAGCGTCGCTATGGAATAGGCACCATTGGCGAAATCCGGCCAGGTCGAAAGCTTCACCACGACCATTCCGGTGTTCCAGTCGATATGGATCATCTGACCGAACACGCCGCGGCACATCAGTGCGCGCGAGCGCGGATCCTCGATCCAGAACTGGTTGCGATAGCTGCCCTCCGGCAGGCTGGGGCTGAAGTCCGGCCCATGCCTGCCGTTGCGCGTCGCCTCGACCCAGCCGGCCGGCACGACGCCGCCACCATTGTCGAGGATCAGCTGGCCGAAGCGGCCATAGTCGCGCAGCGTCGCGTTGAAGCCACCGTCGGCCACCGCATAGCCGGCGCTATCGACCGTGAAGCAGGCGCTTTCATCAGCGCCGAGCTTTTGCCAGAGTTCTTCCGAAATCACCTGCGGCAGCCGTTTGCCCGTCACCCGCTCCATGATGAAGGCAAGCACGTCGGTCTCGATCGAGCGGTATTCGAATTGAGCCCCGTGCGGGCGGATCGTGTCCTTCAAGCCGAGGATCAGCTCGAACATGTGCGAGGGCCAACGAAAGGCCGGATCGCTGTCCGGCGGCACCGGCTTCCAGCCGGTGGCGACATCGACCTGGCCGATGTCGGAATAGCGGTCGGTATATTCCTCTGAGAAACGGACGCCGCTGGTCATGTCCAGCACATGCTGGACGCTGGCGCCGGTCCAGCCGGTAACGCCGAGTTCCGGCAGGTAATCTGTTACCAGTCTGGCCGGATCGATCAGGCCGCGCCCGACCAGTATGCCGAACACCGAACCGGTAACGGACTTCGCCATCGACTGCGACAAGTGCAGCGTGCGCTCATCCATGCCGTTGAAATAGCGCTCATAGGCGACCTTGCCGTCCTTGAGCACCAGAAAGCCGTCCGTATAGGTCTCGTCGAGCAACCCGGCGAGCGTCGTCGGCATGCCCTCGCTGTCCTCGACCGCCAGCCCGTCGAGATCAACCTCGGCGCGTTCGAAGCGGTGGCGATGGCCATTGCCGCGCCAGACTTCGGCGGTCGGCAGAATTTCACGGATGTGCTGGAACGCCCAGCGGTTCCACGGCGGCCGGTCCCAGTCGAGCTTCGGCGGTACCATGGCGGGCGGCGAGCCCTGCATGATCGGCGGCCGCGGATCGGAATTGCGATAGGAGTCCATGACGGCCGAGTCCCTTGAACATGAAAACGGACCCGGCGGCGTGTGCCGCCGGGTCCGTCGAACCCAGTTTATTTCTGCAACTCGGTCCAGATCTTGGTGTAAATTTCCTGGGTCTCCGGCGAGCACATCTGCTGCAGCTCGCCACGTGGCTTGTCCGCGGCCGGAATGATGACTTCGGGCGCGTCCTTCATGTCGGCCGGCATGTACTTGTCCGAGCCGGTGATGGCATTGGCGTAGCGATGGAAGGCCGAGAGACCTGCCGCGTTTTCCGGGTCCATGATGAAGTTCTGGAAAAGCTTGGCGTTCTCGACGTTCTTGGCTTCCTTAAGAACGACGACGTTGTCGCTCCACAGGCCGAAGCCTTCTTTCGGATAGTTGTAGTGGATGGCCGGGTTGGCCAGCCGCTGGCGCAGCGCCGAGCCGTTCCAGTCGCTGGTCGCCTTGAAGTCGCCGGCGCCCATCTTCTCGATGGTGTTGTATTCCATCGCGATCCAGTTCGGCTTGGCCGCCACCAACAGGTCGCGCACCTTCTTCAGCACCGCCTTGTCGTCGGTGCATTGCTGGCCGCCGACATACTTGATCGCGGCGAACATCACATCGCCCATCTCCGGAACGACATTGACCTTGCCCTTGAGCTCGTCAGGCGTGTTGAAGATGATGCCCCAGCTATCGGCCGGCCCCTTGTAGGCATCGGTATTGACGACCACGCCGATCGTGCCCCACGCCCATGGAACACTGTATTTGCGTCCCGGATCGAAATCGGGATTGGCCCATTCCGGCGCCACGTTCTTGAAGTTTTCCATCTTGCCAGGATCGGTCTCCTGGATGAGGCCTTCCTTGATCCAGATCGGCACGTAGGTCTGCGACGGCACCGCAATGTCGAAGCCGGTGCCTCCCTGGCGAACCTTGGCCAGCGCGGTGTCGTTGGAATCGTAGTCGGTGATGGTCACTTTGACGTTGTATTTGGCCTCGAACTTCTTGATCACGTCGGGGCTGGTGTAGTTGCCCCAATTGTAGATGTTGAGCACGCCGTCGGCGCGGGCCAGGCCCGTCGAGGCGAGCAACGCCAACCCCATGGCGGTTGCTGTTGTCTTCCAGTTCATGGTTTTAACTCCCATTTTTCGGTTCAGTCTCGTTTCCTGCTGACGAAGAAAAACAACGTGACGATCGCGACCGAAAGCAGCAGGAAGGCGGTCGATATCGCGTTGATCTCGGGTGTGATGCCGCGGCGGATCTGGCCGAGCATGTAGG
>NZ_RZOL01000509.1:0-3839 GCF_004022985.1 Mesorhizobium sp. M7A.F.Ca.ET.027.02.1.1
CCTCATACTGGGTGCAATGGGAGGCAGTCCTTCGCACGACAGAGGCTTTTCACAAATGTAGTGTGCAGCTTAGGTCAAGATGGTCATGGAGCATGGAGCATGGAGCATGGACAGCTTGTTCCCGACCGAGCCGGCTCGACTGACGAGCGCGATCCGCGCATCTTATGCACAGCGGATTGAAATCAGCGTTCCGGTTTGTCGTCCCGATCAATTAGTATCCGCTCGGCGGCTCCGTCGAGATCTTCGTATTGACCGCTTCGCAATGCCCAGACGAAGCCGGACACACCCAGTGCACCCAGAAAAAGGGCCACTGGTATGAGATAGAGCAACGTCGTCACGAGGATTATGCCGAATAGCTGACTGCGGAGCGTCCGACTTTTTGAATAACTTGCAGCGTCGCATTCGCCCCGAAGCCGTGCAAGCGCAATGCGTTTCCAATAACAAGCACCGATGAGGCAGACATGGCAATCGCCGCTAACAAAGGCGTGGCGTGCCCGAGGATGGCGATTGGTACTGCCACCGCATTGTAGACGATCGCAATCGCGATGTTCTGGCGGATCAGGTGTCCCGCCTTGCGCGAGACGTCCAGCGCGAGAGGCACTGCCAGAAGGCTTTCGCGCAGGAATACGAAGTCGGCGGCATTGCGGCCAATGTCGGCGGCGGTAGCTGGAGCGATCGAGACATGCGCCGCGCTGAGCGCCGGCGTGTCGTTGAGGCCGTCGCCAACCATCAGAACCTTGTGTCCGTCTTTCGCCAGGGTCTCGATGCGCTCGACCTTGCCGGATGGCAGCAGGCACGGAACGAAGTCCTTGACACCCAGCATTTCTGCGACTTCACCGCAGGCACCCGCAGTATCGCCCGACAGCATTTCCACTGACACCCCGGCATGGCTCAATTGCCCGATCGCCGCCTTGGCGTCTGCGCGCAGCGCGTCCTCAAAATCGAAGGTCGCGACAATGAACCCGTCTTTTGTCAGCACGGTTCCGCCATGTTTGCCTTCACCACCGGTCCGGGCTCTCCATCCAGCCCATCCGCGTCGGCCTAGCCGCCAGGTGCTTCCGGCTCCAGTGGCTTCGATTCCAAACCCTGGATGCTCGGTGACGGCATCAAATTTGTACTGCCCGCCGGGATGGGCAAAACCGGCTATGGCCTTTGAAAAAGGATGGCGGGAATGCGTAGCCATGTCTCCCGCGACTGCCAGCATGGCCGGATCGATCGACGATGCATTGACCAGCCGGGGCTGGCCGAGCGTGAGCGTTCCGGTCTTGTCGAACACCGCTGTATCAATCGTCGCCAGGCGCTCCATGGCAGAACCGTCCTTTACCATGATGCCGTTCTCAAACAGGCGCCGCGCGGCGACCACCTGAACGATCGGTACGGCGAGGCCGAGCGCGCACGGGCAGGTGATGATCAGAACGGCAATGGCGATGGTTATCGCCCGGTGCCAGTCGCCGGTCACCGCCATCCAGCCAAGGAACGTCGCGAAGGCTGTGAGATGAACCACCGGGGCATAGAGCGCTGAAACGCGATCGGCGATCCGGCGATAATGCGCGCGGCCGCCCTCTGCGGCTTCCATAAGACGAACCATTTCCGCCAGAAACGAATCCTTCGCGGCGGCTGTCGCCTCAATCGTCAGCGGGCCGGTAAGATTGAGCACGCCGGCCTGAACTGCTTCGCCCGGCGCCACGTTTTTCGGCGTGCTTTCGCCTGAGGCCAGCGAGCAGTCGAGATCCGACGTTCCCTGGATGATCTTGCCGTCGACGGGGATCCTCTCACCGGCTGCGATCAACAACCGCATGCCTGGTTCGATCTCGCCGACCGGCAAATAGTCGCGCGCGCCGTCGCTGCGCAGCACCATGGCGCCATGTGCGGCCAACTGGGACAGGCCTTTCACAGCGGTCCGGGCACGTTCGCGCATCACGTGATCCAACGTGCGGCCGATCAACAGGAAGAACAGCAGCGATACCGACGCGTCAAAATAGGCGTGATCGCCATGGTTGATCGTCTCGTAGAGGCTCATGGCGTAGGCGAGCGAAACACCGACCGCGATCGGCACGTCCATATTCATGCGGCCATGGCGCAAAGCATTCCAGGCCGAACGGAAGAAGATGCCGCCGGCGAAGGCGAGGGCAGGAATGGCGATCAGCGCCGAGACCCAGTGAAACAGGTCGCGGGTAGCACCTTCGGCGCCGGACCAGACCGAGACCGAAAGCAGCATGATGTTGCCCGCCGCAAAGCCGGCAACCGCGACCGCGCGGATCAAATCCGATAACGTCCTGTCCTTGTCGCCGACCTCGGAAGGGAAGAGATGCGCCTGGTAGCCTAGCCGCCCAAGCGCGACGACGAACGGTGGGACCTCGTCACCACGCCACCGGACAGAGACCCGTTTCGTCGACAGGTTGACGCGGGCGCTCTCGACGCGATCGAGCTTTCCCAGCGCCGTCTCGATCGTCTGGATGCAGCCTGCGCAATGAACCGTCGGTACTGAAAGATCGGTCTGGTGAAGATCATCGCCAAGCGATCGGCTCGCCAGCCTGATCTCCTGGCTGGACGGCAGGACCGATCCGGTGTTGACCAGATCAAGCGCCATTTCGGCGCCCGGTGCACAACAACTCATTGCAGCGCTCCATTGGAAATCATGATCCGGCGGACGTCGCGATACGGTTTGTCCAGACCGGCGTCGGCGTCGACTTCGACAATCCAGACGCCGTCCTTCGGCATGTGCTGGGCTGCGAATTCCTGGCCCGAGGCGGGTGCGAGGGTGACCGACTTGTCCTCCTTCTCGTACGCGGGATGGCGAAACAGCACCTTGACGCCGTGCAAGGGAACCGGCTTGCCGGCGACGTCGGCGAGGCCATAGCGAACTTCGCCCCATGCGATGGTCAGCTTGCCGGTCCAGCCAAGTGCTGCCTGCGCCCGTCCTTCCTCGGCCTTCTTGTTGAATTGCTGGCTCGCCACATAGGTGTTTTCGACGACGAGGCCAGTCCAGCTTGTGCTGGCGAGCGTTGCCATGGTCAGATTGACTGCGATGACCACGCCGAAAAAGGCCAGGATGATGACCAGCATGTGCCTGCCGGTGAATTCACGAGGCTTTTGTACATTGGCAGTCATCTGAGGGGCTCCGGCGCGTTGAAGGTGGCGGTGTACTCGTTCGACTCAAAGCTGGCTCTGTCCTCGACGCGGAACTTGAAGGTCTGTGCCGGAGCGCGGATCTGGTCCGCCGGCTGGCGAACGAAGACCCTCAGCATTTTCAGGCGGTCGGGTTCGACCGGAATGGCGAAGGAACGGCCTGCGGGGATGTCGTCGCCGACGACGACCATGTCAGCGCCTTCAAGGCCCTGCATGGTTACGACGATCGTCCTCGGCTCGGGGATCATGTTGAGCAGCTTGACGGTATAGCCATTGCGGATGGATCCGTCGGTCAGCGTGACGAACTGGGGATTGCGATCATGCAATACGTTCAGTTCGAGCCGATCGCGCGTCAGCAGCGAATAGAGCAGGCCGAGGCCGATCAGCGACCACAAGCCCATGTAGACGTAGGTGCGCGGCCGAAAGATCTTGCGGATGTGAAAATGCGCCACCTTGTCGGAGAACAGGCCATCAGCGGTCCTGATCAGCGATGGATTGACTGAGCTGGACCCGCCTGCAGTCGCCAGCATCATGTTGGCGTTGTAGTCGGAGAGCGTCGCATAGGCGATCAGCCCACGCTCCTTGCCGAGCTTGTCCATGACGCCGTCACAGGCGTCGATGCAGAGCGCGCAAGTGATGCATTCGAGCTGCTGGCCGTCGCGAATGTCTATCCCCATCGGGCAGACCGCGACACAGGCATTGCAGTCGAC
>NZ_RZOL01000050.1:0-24729 GCF_004022985.1 Mesorhizobium sp. M7A.F.Ca.ET.027.02.1.1
CATCTTGGCCATGGCGTCGGCAGCGACGGAAAATGAGATCTGGAACATGCCGTCATGGCCGACGAAACGAATGCGCTGGCCCGCTTCGTCATAGCTGCGGCTGGGGTTGGGGAAGGTGAGGCTCATGTCTTGGCCTCCGTGGCTTTCTTGGTCGCCCGCTTCTTCTTCGGCGTAGGATTGAGGGCCTCGGCGACACGATCGGCCTCTTCCTTGGCCAGCCGAAGCTCCCTCAGCCTTGCCGTCTTGATCTCCCTGGCTCTTGCCTCGGACATATATTCGGCGGTCGCCTTGTTTTTCTCCGCTGTCTTCTTCTGCTTGTCGACAAAGCGGGCTTCAGCTTTTTCCATGATCGTCTGATTGCCTTCGGCCATCGAAGAAATCTCCCTTGTGCCTGAAATCGTGAAAGTGAACTTGTCCGATAAATAGGCACTCGATCGGCAAAATTCAATCTTTTGAATTATTTGACATTCTGCGGATATCACGAAACGGCCAGCTGAAATAATACTTTTGAATATTTAATTTGGCCCGCGAATAATTTTTGGCACTCCTATCTATCGAGTGCCAACGCGTCTATAGAGGAGGGGCGTGGCCGCCTGTGCCGGCCCCAGAAAGAAAGTTCCCATGAAATTTCGGCCACTCCACGACCGCGTCGTCATTCGTCGCGCCGAAGGCGATATCAAATCCAAGGGCGGGATCATCATCCCCGACACTGCCAAGGAAAAGCCGCAGGAGGGCGAAGTCATCGCCGTCGGCCCTGGCGCACGCGACGAAAACGGCACGCTTGTTCCGCTCGACGTCAAGGCCGGCGACTTCATCCTGTTCGGCAAATGGTCGGGCACCGAGGTCAAGATCGACGGCGAGGACCTTCTGATCATGAAGGAAGCCGACATCATGGGCGTTATCGACAAGAGCGAGACGGCCGCAACCGACAAGACCGTGGCCGCCAAGAAAGCTGCCTGACCTCATTTTCTCCGAACGAACTGGATAAAAATCATGTCTGCCAAGGAAATCAAATTCTCCACCGACGCGCGCGACCGCATGCTGCGCGGCGTCGAGATCCTCACCAATGCGGTGAAGGTCACGCTCGGCCCCAAGGGCCGCAACGTCATCATCGACAAGGCCTATGGCGCGCCGCGCATCACCAAGGACGGCGTCACCGTCGCCAAGGAAATCGAGCTTGCCGACAAGTTCGAGAACATGGGCGCCCAGATGGTGCGCGAAGTGGCCTCGAAGACCAACGACCTCGCCGGTGACGGCACCACCACCGCCACGGTGCTGGCCGCCTCGATCCTGCGCGAAGGCGCCAAGCTGGTCGCCGCCGGCATGAACCCCATGGATTTGAAGCGCGGCATCGACCAGGCGGTTTCCGCCGTGGTCAAGGAAATCCAGGCGCGCGCCAAGAAGGTCAAGTCGTCGGCCGAGATCGCACAGGTCGGCACCATCGCCGCCAATGGCGATGCCAGCGTCGGCGAGATGATCGCCAAAGCGATGGACAAGGTCGGCAATGACGGCGTCATCACCGTCGAGGAAGCCAAGACCGCCGAGACCGAACTCGACGTCGTCGAAGGCATGCAGTTCGACCGCGGCTATCTCTCGCCCTATTTCGTCACCAATGCCGACAAGATGCGCGTCGAGCTGGAAGAGCCCTACATCCTCATCCACGAGAAGAAGCTCGGCAATCTGCAGGCGATGCTGCCGATCCTCGAAGCGGTGCTGCAGAGCGGCAGGCCGCTGCTGATCATCTCCGAGGACGTCGAGGGCGAGGCTCTGGCGACGCTGGTCGTCAACAAGCTGCGCGGCGGCCTCAAGGTCGCGGCCGTCAAGGCGCCGGGCTTCGGCGATCGCCGCAAGGCAATGCTGGAAGACATCGCCGTGCTGACATCAGGCCAGATGATCTCGGAAGACCTCGGCATCAAGCTCGAAAACGTCACCATCGAGATGCTCGGCCGCGCCAAGCGTGTGCTGATCGAGAAGGACACCACCACGATCATCGACGGGGCCGGCACCAAGGCGACCATCCAGGCGCGCGTCGCCCAGATCAAGGGCCAGATCGAGGAGACGACCTCCGACTACGACAAGGAAAAGCTGCAGGAGCGGCTGGCCAAGCTCTCCGGCGGCGTTGCCGTCATCCGCGTCGGCGGCGTCACCGAGTCGGAAGTCAAGGAAAAGAAGGACCGCATCGACGATGCGCTGAACGCCACCCGCGCGGCGGTTGAAGAAGGCATCGTGCCCGGCGGCGGCGTGGCTCTGCTGCGTGCCCGCTCGGTGCTTGGCGGCCTGACCGGCGCCAATGCCGATGTCACGGCCGGCATTACGATCGTGCTGCGGGCGCTTGAAGCGCCGATCCGCCAGATCGCCGAGAATTCCGGCGTCGAGGGCTCCATCGTCGTCGGCAAGCTCACCGACAGCAAGGACCACAATCAGGGTTTTGACGCCCAGAACGAGGTCTATGTTGACATGATCAAGGCAGGCATCGTCGATCCGGCGAAAGTGGTGCGTACCGCACTGCAGGATGCCGGTTCGATCGCAGCCCTCCTGATCACCGCCGAAGCGATGATCACCGACATCCCGGCCAAGGATGCCGCGCCTGCGGGTGGCGGCGGTGGCGGCATGGGCGGCTACTAAAACCCAGGACTTGTTCGACCTGTTTGAGATGTGAATGGCGGCCCCCGATCGGGGCCGTCATGATTCTCAAGATGATCCATCGCAAAGTTTACGCATAGCTGCCTTGCCGACCGGCTCAGCGCCGGGAGGCAATCCTTATCTTGCGGCTTTCGGAGGGGACGCAATCCACGCTAGACTGTCCAGGCGGCCGTCTGGTTGCGGAGCTCGCCGGACTTTGGCAAGCGATCGGACGAACCGCCACCCCCTATACGGAGACACGTTCATGTTTGCGGCCAAGGCCATCGACACCTCAGACAAGGCCGCGTTCTACCGCGACCTCGCCACTCAGCTTAAGGCGCTGCTCGACGGCGAGCGCGATTCGATCGCCAACGCCGCCAACACCGCAGCACTCATCTTCCAGATGGTGCCGGACCTCAACTGGGCCGGGTTCTATTTCCTGCAATCGGACGAGGAAATGGTGCTCGGGCCGTTCCAGGGCAAGCCGGCCTGCGTGCGCATCGCCGTCGGCAAGGGCGTGTGCGGAACGGCGGTCGAACTCGGCACCTCGATGCTGATCAAGGACGTGCATGATTTTCCCGGCCACATCGCCTGCGATGCGGACTCGCGCTCGGAACTGGTGGTGCTGCTCGAGGACGATGAAGGCGTCTTCGGCGTGCTCGATCTCGACAGCCCGCTGCCAGGCCGCTTCGACAAGGCCGACCAGGCCGGCATCGAGACGCTGGCGGCGATCTATGCCGCGTCGAGTTCGTTCGAGGACTGAGGCCCGGTTTAGACTAGGTGAATTTCACCAGCATCAGGCTGAAGCAGCCGATGAACAGGAAGGCCGAGAAGGCGAGCGCCAGCGGGAGCAGGCCGCGCGAGCGCAGCTGCGAGATGTCGGCCTGCAGGCCCATGGCGGCCAGCCCCATGGTCAGCATGATGGTGGTGGCGAGCGCCATTGCCGACTTCACCTCGGCTGGCACCGTGACGAGGCTGTTCAGCGCTACGATTGCGACAAAGGCGGCGACGAACCACGGCATGGGCGGCCGCGCCGCTACCTCACTGCTGCTCCTGCGGCGCGCCATCAGGCCGAGCGCGACGACCATCGGCGCCAGCATGGCGACGCGGGTCAGCTTGGCGACGGTAGCGATCTCGCCGGACTGGGTGCCGTTCTGGAAGCCAGCGCCGATGACTTGCGCCACTTCATGGATCGAGGCGCCGGCCCACAGGCCGAAAGCGTGCTGGTCGAGGCCGAGCAGGGGCGCCATGAGCGGGAAGCCGAGCATGGCGACGGTGCCGAACAAGGTGATCGAGGCGACGGCGTAGGTGACGTCCTCGTCGCGCGCATCGGTGACGATATTGGTGGCGACGATGGCCGAGGCGCCGCAGATCGAGGTGCCGGCGGCGATCAGCTGCGCCAGCTTGGCGTCGACGCCGATCAGCCGACCGAGCGTGATGGTGAAAACGAAGGTGGCGCCAAGCGTCGCCGCGACAATGCCGACGCCGCCGGCGCCGATCGAGACGACTTGGCCGAGCGTCAGCTGGAAGCCGAGCAGAACGATGGCGAAGCGCAGCAGGCGCTTTTGCGAGAATGCGATCCCGGCTTTGGCGTGCACCGGTGTGCCCAGCACGTTGGAGTAGATCATGCCGGCAACGACGGCGAGGATCATCGGGCTGAACAAAGCGAAGCCGGAGACGTTGCGGGCCGAGAAGGCGACCGCAGTGATCATCGTGACCAAGACGATGCCGGGGATGATGCCGTTCCAATTGAGGGATTTTCGCCCTTGGGTCAGATCGGCAGGAAACGCGCTTTTCGGAATATCGTTCGCGAAGTGGGAAACGGAAGACAATGCAATGCTCCAGGGGGGGTACCTGGGGAGAATGTCATTCCTCAACCGATCTTTCCAACGAATTATTTTCGTTAGAACGATCGATTTCTACGAACGATTGTCATGGAGCAACATGCATTGGCTCCCCTTGGGGCCGTCCAGCGAGCACCTTCAGAGAATCGTCCGGCTAGAGCAATTCTTGCCACTGCCGTGCGCCATGGATAACGCGCACGATCTCCGCGCCGTCCTCGATCTGGCGATAGAGGACCAGGTAATTTCCTGCGGGGAAGGTGCGCAAGCCCGCTCGCACTTCCGGTCGAGCAACACCCATTCCCGGCATCTCGGCGATTCGCTGGCATTGAGCATGGATTTCATCATACCACCGCAATGCTATCCTCGGCGATATAGAGCGCGATGACCTCAATGTCCGCTTCGGCTTCGGGCCGTAAGCGCAGCGTCATCGCAACTCGCGCTCGGCGATCCTCGCATCGAGCTTGCTTTTGATCCGGGCGAAGGCTTCGCTGCCGTCGACAGCGTTGCCGCTTGCGATGCCTTCGTCCCAAAGCCGGCCCAACTCGTCGACAGCCAGTTCGCGTTGCGTGCGGCGAAACTTCCACTCGCGCAACGCCTCACGCATGACTTCGCTTGCCGAGGCGTATTCGCCCGCCGCGACGACCTCGCGCATCATGGTTGCCATTTCAGGGGTGAGGGCAACGCTGACCTTCTCGACATTCGACATCCGCATAGTCTCCTGCGCATGCAAGGTAGGCAAGTTTACCACCAGCTGCAAGGGCGATGGATGGCTCGCATGCTTGACGATGCTGCCAACCGGAGGATGCGATGCCGCAGCCGTCAAAGCTGCGCTTCGATCGCCGCCTTGTCGATCACCGACCAGACGTTCCTGATCCTGTCGTCGAGGAATTCATAGAAGACGTTCTCGCTGAAGGACACCTTCCTGCCGTTGATGGGCAGGCCGAAGAAGGTTCCCTTCGGCGTGCAGTTGAACTGGAGCCGGCTGGCTATGAACGGCGGTTCGGCGATCAGCAGCTGGATGTCGAAATAGAGGTCCGGGATTTCCCGGAAATCGCGCTCCAGCATTTCCTGGTAACCCGACAGTCCGACGCGGTCGCCATTGTAGTGCACTTCTTCATGAACGAAGCGATGCAGCTTCTGCCAGTCCTGATTGTTGAGGCAGGCGATGTAGCCTCGATAGAGGTCGGTCACGGTCACGGCGATGGCTCCGGATTTCGTCATATCTGCTCGATCCGGAAGATAGAACGACGGCGGGCGCAGTCCAGATGGAGAGCCTGTTCCCGAATCCGGATGGGGCTCTATCTGCTCGTTTTGAGCTGATCTTTTCCGGAACCCGGTTTCCTGTTCTAGCCTCGGTAGCGCAGCGCGTCGACCAGCAGCGAGAAGGCCGGCGTCGCTTGCCGGCGGCTGGGGTAATAGAGGTGATAGCCGGGGAAAGGCGCGCGCCAGTCGGCGAGCACCCGCACCAGTCGGCCGTCGGCCAACTGAGCCGTCAACTGTTCCTCCGGCAGATAGGCAAGACCGAGGCCGGCGAGCACCGCGTTCATGCGCAGCGCGGACGTATTGAACACCAACTGGCCCTCGACCCGCACCTTCAGCTCGCGCCCGGCCTTCTCGAACTCCCAGGCGTAGAGCCCGCCATAGGTCGGCAGCCGCAGATTGATGCAATTGTGGGTGGTCAGGTCCTGCGGCGTGCGCGGCTTAGGCCGGGTGGCGAAATAGGCTGGCGAGCCGACCACCGCCATGCGCATGTCGGGAGCGATGCGCACCGCGATCATGTCGCGCGCCACCTGTTCGCCCAGCCGCACGCCGGCGTCGTAGCGCTCGGCGACGATGTCGGTCAGGCTGTAGTCGACGATGATCTCGACTTTGATGTCGGGATAGTCGGGCAGGAATTTCGCCAGCGCAGGCCACAGGATCGCATCGGCGGCATGCTCACCGGCGGTGATGCGGATGGTGCCGGCGGGTTTGTCGCGCAAGTCGCTGAGTGCGGCGATCTCGGCCTCGATCTCATCGAGCCGCGGCCCCACGGTGCGAGCCAGCCGCTCGCCGGCTTCGGTGGGCGATACACTGCGCGCGGTGCGGGTCAGGAGCCGTACGCCCAGCCGCTCCTCCAGCGCCCGCACCGTGTGGCTGAGCGCCGATTGGGAAACCCCGAGCTTGGCCGCCGCCCTGGTGAAGCTTTCCTCGCGCGCGACGGCGAGGAAGGCGGTTAGCTCATTCAGATTGTCTCGCGGCATTCATGAGCCCTTTTCATAAGATCATGCTGGATATAGCGCCTAATCGGCACCAATCGCAGACCCTAGATAGGCGTCATCACACCGGGCGCCTCTACCGGCCGCCTCTGAAGACCGGCGGTCGTGTCACGCCTGTTGCCAGGAAGGGACAAACCATGGACATCACGCGAAACGGCTCTCAAGCCTCGGCCAGAGGATCGACCGACTATTTCACCGGCGCGGTGCGCATCGACGCGCCCTTCAAGGGCAGCGAGCCCGCCCGGGTCGGCGGCGCCACCGTGACTTTCGAGCCCGGCGCGCGCACCGCTTGGCACACGCATCCGCTTGGCCAGACGCTGATCGTCCTATCGGGCGCAGGCCTGGTGCAGCGCGAGGGCGGCCCGATCGAACCGATCCTTCCTGGCGACATCGTCTGGTTCGCGCCTGGAGAGAAGCATTGGCATGGCGCCGCGCCGACCACGGCGATGAGCCACATCGCTATCGCCGAAGCGCTCGATGGCAAGGTCGTCGACTGGCTGGAGCATGTCAGCGACGAACAATACGGGGTTTGACCAAGTATCGGCGCGTGGCGCCGAGTTCAACGCCCGAACTCTACGAAGGAGACCACCATGACCGATGTTCCAAGGCTGAAAAGCCCATTCTCCGATATCGCTCCCGCGCTTGGCAGATACACCGACGAGGTGCTGTTCGGCGACGTTTGGGAACGCCCCGGCCTGTCGCCGCGCGACCGCAGCCTCGTCACCGTCACCAGCCTGATTTCGGGCTACCGGATCAATGAAATGCCTTTCCACATGAAGCGTGCGCTCGACAATGGCGTCACCCGCGACGAACTCATCGAAACCATTACGCATCTCGCCTTCTACGCCGGATGGCCAACGGCAGCCACGGCTCTGGGCATTGCCCGCAAGGTCTTCGAACAAGCCGACGCCGAGAAGAAGGGATAACGACAATGCAGATGCGCACACTTGGAAACAGCGGTCTCGACGTTTCGGCCATCGGGCTCGGCTGCATGGGGATGAGCCAGTCATACGGGCAGCCGATGGAGACGGCGGATGCAGTCCACCTGATCAGGGCGGCGTTCGACCGTGGCATCACCTTCTTCGACACCGCGGAGGTCTATGGACCGTTCACGAACGAGGAGGTCGTCGGCGAGGCGCTGCAGCCGATCCGTGACCAGGTGGTGATCGCCACCAAATTCGGCATCGACATCGCCGGGACAGCCGGACATGATGGCATGGACAGCCGGCCGCAGCATATTCGTGACGTCGTCGAGGCCTCGCTCAGGCGGCTGAGGACCGGCCACATAGACCTCCTATACCAGCACCGCGTCGATCCGGTCGTGCCGATCGAAGAGGTGGCGGGCGCTGTGAAGGACTTGATTAGCCAAGGCAAGGTGAAGCATTTCGGTCTCTCCGAGGCGGGCGTACGCACGATCCGGCGCGCGCATGCGGTACAGCCGGTCGCCGCGGTCCAGAGCGAATATTCGCTCTGGTGGCGTGAACCGGAAGAGGCGATCCTGCCGGTGCTTGAAGAACTGGGGATCGGCTTCGTGCCCTTCAGCCCGCTGGGCAAGGGGTTCCTCACCGGCGCCATCGATGCCAGCACGACGTTCGACAGCAGCGACTTCCGCAACACCGTGCCGCGTTTTGCGGAAGACGCCCGCAAGGCGAACCAGGCGCTGGTCGACGCGATCGGCGTGATCGCTGCCGAGAAGAAGGCGACATCAGCACAGGTCGCTCTCGCCTGGCTGCTGGCGCAGAAGCCCTGGATCGTTCCGACCCCCGGCACCACCAAGCTCAATCGCCTCGAAGAGAACATCGCGTCGGCCACCATCGCGCTGACGGCGGACGATCTTGCCAACATCGAGAATGCGGTCTCGGCGATCGCGGTGAAGGGAGCGCGCTATTCTCCGCAACAGGAAGCAAGGATCGATCGTTAGCCACCTGGGAGAGCGTGATGAGCCAACCAGTCTCAAGACGAGGTGCGCTGATGACCATGCTTGCACTGCCTCTGGGCGCCGGATTGAGTCCCGGATCGAGCCGGCCCGCCAGTGCGTCGAGCGCGCGGCGAACGGGCGGCGCCAAAGTGCTGGTGGCCTACTACACCCGCACCGGCAACACGCGGGTCATCGCGCGCCAGATCAGCAGGACTCTGCGAGCGGATATTTTCGAGATCGCGACCGTCGATCCCTACCCGGAAGACTACAAGCAGCAGGTTGCGGTGGCGGAGCAGCAGCGGGAGTCCGGTTTCGAACCGGCGCTGGCCGCCACGGTGCCTGATATCGGAACCTACGAGACGGTGTTCCTCGGATTTCCGATCTGGGGCATGACCGCGCCTTCGGTGATCCGCTCCTTCCTGTCGAAACACGATCTGTCCGGCAAGACCTTGGTGCCGTTCATCACCCATGGCGGCTACGGAACAGGGCAGAGCCTGAAAGTCCTCGCAGATCATGCACCAGGGGCTCGGCTCATCGAGGGTTTTTCCAAGCAGTGCGACCAGGAACGCCAGACGCTTGAAGAGGTCACCGGCTGGCTCGGTCGGGTCGAATTGCCCGGCTGAGCCGCCAACGCGACCGCCCAGGCTGCCGGGGGCAGCGAAGCCAAAGATCAGAAGGAAAAGAATCATGGCCGAGAACATCAGGGACAAAGTCGTCGTCATCACTGGCGCCAGCAGCGGGCTGGGCGAAGCCGCCGCACGGCTTCTGGCCAGGGAGGGCGCGAAACTGGTGCTGGGCGCACGCCGCCTCGACCGGTTGCAGGCGCTGGCCGGCGCGCTTTCACTTGGCGAGGGCGCCATCCTTCAGACCGACGTCACCGATGTCGGCCAGGTCCGGCGTCTGGTCGACCATGCGGTCAAGACGCACGGCCGCGTCGACGTCGTCATCAACAATGCCGGCCTGATGCCGCACTCGCCACTGGAGCGCGGCAAGGTCGAGGACTGGGACCGCATGATCGACGTCAACATCAAGGGCGTGCTCTACGGCATTGCCGCGGCACTGCCGCACATGAAGACGCAGAAAAGCGGCCACATCATCAACGTGTCGTCGGTCGCCGGCCACAAGGTCGGGCCGGGCGGAGCGGTCTATGCCGCGACCAAGCACGCGGTGCGCATCATCTCGGAAGGTCTGCGCCAGGAAGTGAAACCCTACAACGTCCGCACCACCATCATCTCGCCCGGTGCCGTGGCGACCGAACTGCCCGGCAGCGTCACCGAGCCCGATGTCGCCGAGGGCGTACGCGCACTCTACGACCGGGTGGCCATTCCGGCCGATTCTTTTGCCAGGACGGTGGTGTTCGCCATGAGCCAGCCCGACGAGGTCGACATCAACGAGATATTGTTCCGGCCGACGGCGCAGGAATACTAGAAGCCGTTGTAGGTGTCTTGACGCGCCGCGCTTCCTGTTCCAGCTTGGCGCCATGTTCGTCCTCGCGCCCACCAACACCAAGCGACGCCGCACCTGCACAATGCGGAGCGGCAGACTGATTGCGCGACGACAAAGACCGGCAGGATAGACCCGGTTCGTTCGTTTCCAGCCCCGCCCGCGACACGCCGGCGGGGTTTTTCATGTCTGGAGCACTTTGATGACCAACAATTTTTCCATCCGGCTTCGGCCGGCCGTGCCTGCTGACGCCGACGCGATCCGGGATATCGTTCGTGCCGCCTATGCCAAATGGGTGCCGGTGATCGGCCGCGAGCCGCTGCCTATGCGCGCCGACTATGACAAGGCCGTTGCCGAGCATCCGTTCGATCTCGCCGTGGAGGATGATCGGATCGTCGGGCTGATCGAAACCGTGCTGGCCGAGGATCACCTGTGGATCGAGAATGTCTGCGTCGCACCGCAGGCGCAGGGCAGGGGGATCGGCCGGCTGCTGCTAGAGCTGGCCGAGCGCAAGGCGATCGAAGCAGGACGTGCCGAGCTTCGCCTGCTGACCAATGGCGCCTTCGAGGCGAATGTGTCGCTCTACAAGAGGCAGGGCTATGTCATCGATAGGGAAGAGCCGTTCATGAACGGTATGACGGTCCACATGAGCAAGAAGCTGGCGGGATCACCGGCGATCTGAGGGAGGGGTTCGACAATGGCCATCTGCGTCAGGCTCAAACAACTCTCAGGGTTTTACGCGGTTGCCCGGCTGGCGGCGGGCGAGACCATCCCCGGTTGGGCGGACGGGCCAGGCTTCGTCAGCATCACAAGGACTGACGACGAGCTTTCGATCGTTTGCCTGCAGGATCGTGTGCCGGATAGTGTCAGGCAGGACGGTGACTGGGTGGCCTTCAAGCTTCAGGGGCCGTTTGCCTTAGACGAAACCGGTATCGTGCTCTCGGTCATCAGGCCGTTGTCGGAAAACGGGTTGGGCATCTTCCTGGTGTCCACTTTCGATGGCGACCATCTGTTGGTGAAAGCGACGGATCAGGCCGCGGCGAGGCGGTTTCTGGTCGAGGCCGGGCATATCCTGCTGTAGTCCATCGTCACCAAGCCGGTTGCTGGCCCAACCGCTCTGGCTCAATCACTGCCGCACTGGCTCAACCACTTCGGGGGTTGCGTTTGACAGCGGCGTTTGTGCATCGTTATCTCCAGCCAGATATGACGGCCCGGCGCGACGATGCGGCCAAGGAGAAAACCATGTCACACAATCTGCAGTTCTATATCGATGGCGCGTGGGTCGATCCTGTTGTGCCCAACGCTTTCGATGTCATCGATCCCTCGAATGAGGACGCCTTTGCGCAGATTTCGCTCGGCTCCAAGGCCGATGTCGACAAAGCGGTGGCTGCCGCCAAGCGCGCCTTCAACAGGTTTGGTTTCACCGAGGTTGGCGAGCGGCTCGACCTGTTGAACCGCATCATCGCGGTCTACAAGAAGCGCAGTGGCGATCTTGCCGTCGCTGTGTCACGCGAGATGGGCGCGCCGCGCCAGATGGCGTTGGACAGTCAGGTCGGCATCGGTCTTGCGCATCTGCAGAAGATGGCCGACGTGCTGAAGAGTTTCGAATTCCGCCACGTCAAGGGCAACCATCTCGTGGTCAAGGAGCCGATCGGCGTCGTCGGGCTGATCACGCCGTGGAACTGGCCGCTCAACCAGATCACCTGCAAGGTCGGCCCGGCGCTTGCTGCCGGCTGCACCATGGTGCTGAAGCCCTCCGAGATCGCGCCGCTCGACGCCATCATCTTCGCCGAAATCCTCGACGAGGCCGGCGTGCCGAAGGGCGTCTTCAACCTCGTCAATGGCGACGGACCGGGCGTCGGCCAGGCGCTGTCCAGCCATCCTGACATCGACATGATGTCGTTCACCGGTTCAACCCGTGCCGGCATCCTGGTGGCCAAGGCCGCCGCCGACACGGTCAAGCGCGTGCATCAGGAGCTTGGCGGCAAGTCGGCCAACATCCTGTTCGGGGATGTCGACCTCGCAAGCGCCGTCAGCAAGGGCGTCGCCGGCTGCTTCAGCAACAGCGGCCAGTCCTGCAACGCGCCGACGCGCATGTTCGTGCCGCGCGACCGTCATGACGAGGCAGCCGGCTATGCCAAGGCGGCTGCGGAAAAGTTCACCGTCGGCCCCGCCGACGCCGCCGGCACCAAGCTCGGCCCGGTCGTCAGCCAGGTCCAGTTCGACAAGATCCAGGACCTGATCCAGGCCGGCATCGATGAAGGTGCGACGCTGGTCGCCGGCGGCCCCGGCCGTCCGGCCGAACTCAACCGCGGCTATTACGTCAGGCCGACGGTGTTCGCCGACGTCACCCACGACATGCGCATCGCGCGCGAGGAGATCTTTGGGCCGGTGCTGGCGATCATGCCCTACGACAGCGTCGACGAAGTGGTCGAGACCGCCAACGACACCGTCTACGGTCTCGCCTCCTACATCCAGGCCAAGGACATGAAGAAGGCGCGCGAAGTCGCGGCGCGCATGCGCACCGGCAATGTCTACATCAACTATCCCCAGTGGGACGCCGGCCTGCCGTTCGGCGGCTACAAGCAGTCCGGCAATGGCCGCGAATATGCCGAATACGGGCTCGAGGATTTCCTCGAGATCAAGGGCATCGCGGGGTATGAGGCGGCGGAGTAAAATTGGTCAGGGCGCGCCACGATATGTGGCGCGCTGTCCGTCCGGTATCGCCGAGGTCAGCGCCGCCCCTCATTGCCCTGCCGGGCATTTCTCCCCGTATAGTGACGGGGAGAAACACGCCGTCATGGACGGTTTCGCCAATCTCCAATGTTGCAGAATAGGCGTCAGCGATGCGGCCATCTCCCTTCTCCCTGTCACTATACGGGGAGAAGGTGCCGGCAGGCGGATGAGGGGCGGCGCCGACTTTGGCGATTGGTGGCCTTCACAAGACGGAAGCCGTCATTGGCCTGAAAGCGATTGGCCCTGCCTTGCCGATCTCCTTGCCAATTGGCAAATGCATGCTATATATCTGCCAATAGCGAGGCAACAAAATGCAGCTTCAGTCCATAGTTACCACGCCGCCCACGTTCGGAGCCGCTATCTCGGATGAAGAGGCCGGCGCGCTGGCGCGCACCACGGTCAATCTGTTCAAGGCCTGGAACCTCACTGACCTGGAGGCCTGCATCCTGCTCGGCGGTATATCGGCGCGCACCTGGGCGCGCTGGAAAGAAGGCGGCGTCGGCAGGATCGACCGCGATCTGCGCACCCGCATGGCGCATCTGATGGGCATCCACAAGGGCCTGCGCTATCTGTTCACGGAGCCGGCGCGCGGCTATGCCTGGATACGCAAGCCCAATGCCACCTTCGGCGGCCAGTCGGCCCTCGACCTGATGCTGCGCGGCGAAATCTCCGATCTCTCGGCGATGCGCGAATGGCTCGATGCGGAGCGTGGTGCATGGTGAGTGGACTTGCGGTCAGGCGCGGCGTCCATTGGCACCAGACCTTCCGCATCATCCGCTCCATCCACCCGCCCATCGACCTCTTCGAGGACATTGCCGACCCGCGCGACTGGGAGGCGCTTGCCGCCGTCGAGGCGAAGACCAACCCGCGCATAAGGTTCGAGATTGGCGATCTCGGCAAGGTGTCGGCCGCAAGGCGGGTTTCCGGCCCCGGCGCCAGCTTCGTGATGGCGCCCTTCGTGCACTGTTCGACGCTGCGGCCGGGACGCTTCTCGGATGGCAGCTACGGCATCTACTATGCGGGCGACAGCGAGGACGTCGCGCTGGCCGAGACCATCCACCACCACCAGAAGTTCATGGGTGCCACCAACGAGGGGCCGGGCTGGACGGCGGATTTCCGCGTGCTGATCGGCAGCGTCGACCGCGACCTCGATGACGTCAACGCGGTGTCCGGCGTGCTCGACCCGGATGACTATTCCGCCTCGCAGGCGGAAGGGCGGGCGCTGCGGGCAGCAGGCAGCGACGGACTGGTGTGGAACAGCGTGCGCATGCCGGGCGGCGACTGTATCGGCATCTTCTGGCCCGATGTCATTACCATTCCAGTGCAGGGTCGCCACTACAGCTACCACTGGGACGGCGCCCGCGTGGACTTCGTGCGCCAGCACGATACGGGAAAGGTGCTTGCCGTCACATGATGGCGGCGGACACGCTTTACAGATCGCAGGGAAGCCGATATCCATAAATCCAAGGATTCGGATATATGGATAAGAAAAGCACTTTGAACGCGCTGGCCGCACTTGGCCAGGAGACGCGGCTGGATGTCTTCCGGCTGCTCGTGCGTGCCGGTCCGGAAGGCATTCCGGCGGGCGAGATCGCAACGAGGCTGGACACGGTCCAGAACACCATGTCGGCGCATCTGAAGGTGCTTGCCCATGCCGGGCTGATCCGTCCCGAACGCAACGGAAGGACCGTGCGCTATGTCGCCGACATGACCGGCTTGCGCGACCTGCTGGCCTATCTGATGGAAGATTGCTGCAATGGCGCGCCGGAGCTCTGCCGTCCCGTCATCAATGCCGTGACCTGTGACTGCTGAGGGGCTTGTGACTGTCCGCCGCGCGCGTTCGAACAAGGAAAGCCATCATGACCGATCATGCTCTGAACGCAGCTGAGGCGGTGCGGCCCGGCATCGGCTTCGTCGAGAAATATCTGACGGTGTGGGTGGCATTGTGCATCGTCGCGGGCATCGCGCTTGGCCATCTGCTGCCAGGCGTGTTCGGCGCCATCGCGTCGGCCGAGATCGCCAGGGTCAACATTCCTGTCGCCGTGCTGATCTGGCTGATGATCGTGCCGATGCTCTTGCGCGTCGATTTCGCCTCGCTGGCCAGGGTCGGCACCTATTGGCGCGGCATCGGCGTGACGCTGTTCATCAATTGGGCGGTGAAGCCGTTCTCGATGGCGCTGCTGGGCTGGCTCTTTATCGGCTGGCTGTTCCGGCCGTGGCTGCCCGCCGTGCAGATTGATTCCTACATTGCCGGACTGATCATCCTTGCTGCGGCGCCCTGCACGGCGATGGTTTTCGTCTGGTCGAACCTGACGCGCGGCGAGCCGAATTTCACACTTTCGCAAGTAGCGCTCAACGACGCGATCATGATCGTCGCTTTCGCGCCCATCGTCGGCCTGCTGCTCGGCCTGTCGGCGATCACCGTCCCATGGGGCACGCTGATGCTGTCGGTCGCACTCTACATCGTCGCGCCGGTGATCGTCGCGCAGCTGGTTCGTGGCCGGCTGCTGGCAGCGAGGGGACAGGCCGGGCTCGATGCCCTGCTTGCCACGCTGCAGCCCTTGTCGCTGATTGCCTTGCTGGCCACGCTGGTGCTGCTGTTCGGCTTCCAGGGCGAGCAGATCATTGCGCAGCCGCTGGTGATCGTGCTGCTGGCAGTGCCGATCCTGATCCAGGTCTATTTCAACTCCGGTCTTGCCTATCTGCTCAACCGCCTCAGCGGCGAGCGGCACTGCGTGGCTGGACCATCGGCGCTGATCGGCGCGTCGAACTTCTTCGAGCTGGCGGTGGCCGCCGCGATCGCGCTGTTCGGGCTGAATTCGGGCGCGGCCCTTGCCACCGTGGTCGGGGTGCTCATCGAGGTTCCGGTCATGCTGTCGGTGGTGTGGATCGTGAACCGCAGCAAGGGCTGGTACGAGAAGGGCGGCGCCGTCCGGAATACCATGTCGACCGGGAAGGCCTCGAAATGACTATCACCATCTATCACAATCCCGATTGCGGCACGTCGCGCAACACGCTGGCCATCATCCGGCAGTCGGGCGAGGAGCCGGAGGTGATCGAATATCTGAAGACGCCGCCGTCGCGACAAAGGCTGGTCGAACTGATCGCCGCGATGGGCATCATACCGCGAGACCTGCTGCGCGAGAAGGGCACCCCCTATGCCGAACTCGGCCTTGCCGACCCGAAATGGTCCGACGAGCAGATCCTCGATTTCATGCTGGCACATCCGATCCTGATCAACCGGCCGATCGTGGTCAGCCCGCTCGGCGTCGTCCTTGCACGGCCGTCGGAAAAGGTGCTGGACATCCTGCCCAACCCGGAGATCGGCGCGTTCACCAAGGAGGATGGCGAGGTGGTCACAGGCGCCTTGGGCAAACGCGCCGGCTGATGCTATTTCCATAATTTTCGAAATTAAGTTGACGGCGCGAAAAGTGCCGCGTAGTTTATTTCCATGAAACTCGAAAAAGCAGCCGTCCAGCTTGAAGCACTCGGCAATCCGACGCGGCTTCAGCTCTATCGTATCCTGGTGCGCGCCGGTGATGACGGGCTCGCCGTCGGCAGTGTCCAGGAAAAACTGGACATCCCGTCATCGACGCTGTCGCATCACCTCAAGCGGCTGGTCGACACCGGCTTGGTGACGCAGGAGCGGCAGGCGACGACGCTGATCTGCCGCGCCAACTATCCCGGCATGAATGCGCTGATCGGCTATCTCGCCGACGAGTGCTGCGCCGATGCCGCCTGCGCACCCGCCGTCGGCAAAGCACTGGCTTGATTTTTTTGCGCTTATAATTCGAACATACCGGAAGGATGGAACCTATGGACGTGATGGCAAACCTTCCCGTCGCGGTGATCGGCGCCGGCCCGGTCGGACTGGCAGCCGCGGCGCATCTGGTCGAGCGCGGCATCACTCCGCTCGTCCTGGAACGCGGCGAAAGCGTGGGTGCGGCGCTGCTCGAATGGGAACATGTGCGGGTGTTTTCGCCATGGAAATACAACATCGATACGGCGGCGCGAGCGCTGCTCGACCGCTCCGGCTGGACAGCGCCGGACAGCCAGCGCCTGCCGACCGGCGGCGAGATCGTGCGCGATTATCTGGCGCCGCTTGGCCGGCTTCCCGCGATCGCCGCCAATTTGAAGCTCGGCGCCGAGGTCACCGCGATCACCCGTCAGGGGCACGACAAGGTCGCCAATGATGGCCGCAAGGACGCGCCCTTCGTTATCCGCTATCGCGATGCCGGCGGCGAACACCGCGTTCTCGCGCGCGCGGTCATCGACGCGTCCGGAACATGGTGGCGGCCAAATCCGATCGGCGTCGACGGGCTGCCGGTTGCCGGCGAAGGCGAGGCGTCGGCACGCATCGCCTATGGTATTCCCGACGTGGTCGGCAAGGCGAGAGAAGACTATGCGGGCAAGCGCATCCTGGTCATCGGCGGCGGGCACTCGGCCATCAACGTCGCTTTGGCGCTGATGGAGTTGCAGGATGCGGCGCCTGGCACCGAAGTCTTCTGGGCGCTGCGCCACGCCAGCATCGAGAGACTGCTCGGCGGCGGGCTGAACGACCAGTTGCCGGAACGCGGCGCGCTTGGATTGGCGGCCAGGCAGGCCATGGCGGATGGCAGGCTGAACATGCTGGCGCCCTTCGCCGCCAACGGCATCGAGAGACAAGGCGAGGGCCTCGTGGTCGACGCCAACCTGGGTGGCAAGCCGTTCAACCTGGTCATCGACCGCATCGTCGTCACCACCGGCTTCAGGCCAGACCTGTCGTTCCTGAGCGAAATCCGCATCGCGCTCGATCCCGCCGTCGAAGCGCCGCCGGCGCTGGCGCCGCTGATCGATCCAAACTTCCACTCATGTGGCACGGTTCCGGCGCATGGCATTGCAGAGCTCGCGCACCCCGAACCGGGCTTCACCATCGTCGGCTCGAAATCCTACGGCCGTGCCCCGACCTTCCTGATGGCGACCGGCTACGAGCAAGTCCGCTCGGTGGTGGCCGATATTGCCGGAGACCATGCCGCGGCCCGCGAAGTCCGGCTGGTGCTGCCGGAGACCGGCGTGTGCAGCGCCGTCGGGGTCGTGACGGCATCGGAAAGCGCCGGCTGCTGCGGCGGGCCTGCGCCCGCCGCTGTCGATGCCTGCTGTGTCAGGGATGCGGACGCCAAGGCAACCGGCGCATCGGGTTGCGGCTGCGCAACCGCGCCAGCCACCGAGACGCGAGAGAATGGCGTCGATGCCTGAACGATCTGTCCTGCGCAAGGCAATCTGGGCGCTTGGGCTGACCCAGATCATCGGCTACGGCACGCTCTATTACAG
This sequence comes from Mesorhizobium sp. M7A.F.Ca.ET.027.02.1.1, assembly GCF_004022985.1. Classification (NCBI taxonomy): domain Bacteria; kingdom Pseudomonadati; phylum Pseudomonadota; class Alphaproteobacteria; order Hyphomicrobiales; family Phyllobacteriaceae; genus Mesorhizobium; species Mesorhizobium sp. M7A.F.Ca.ET.027.02.1.1. The sequence continues at coordinate 18,129 of NZ_RZOL01000050.1, forward strand.
CTTCTCGATCCTCGCGCCGGCAATGGCTGGGGAGTTCGGGCTCACGGAAGGCTGGGTATTCGGCGCGCTGTCGGCCTCGCTCTTTGCCGGCAGCCTGTTCGCGCCGACTGCCGGGCGGTGGGCCGACCGCTTCGGCGCCGGCCGCATCATGACCGTCGGCTCGGTGGCGGCAGCCGTGGCGCTGGCGCTGTGCGCCGTCGCGCCCGACCGCGTGAGCTTCGTTCTGGCATTGCTGGCAATGGAACTGGCCTCCAGCTTCGTCCTCTACAGCGCTGCCTTCGTCGCGATCGTGCAGATCGGGGTTCCCCGGCCGCAACGCAGCATCACCCATCTGACGCTGATCGCCGGGTTTGCCTCGACCCTGTTCTGGCCACTGACCTCGGCGCTGCATGCGCATCTGACATGGCGCGAGGTCTATTTCTTGTTCGCCGCTCTCAATCTCGGGCTCTGCCTGCCGATCCACGCCTGGCTGATGCGCCTGTCGCGCCGCCACGCAACGGCCAGAAGCCAAGAACGCGAGCCGATCCCTGAAGCGGGCGCGCCGCTCGATCCGCGGCGTGGCCGGGCCGTGTTCCTGCTCATGCTGGCGGGGTTCGCCACCGAGGGCTTCGTGCTGTCGGCGATCCTCATCCACATGGTGCCGCTGACGGCGGCGCTGGGGCTCGGAACCGCAGGCCTCTTCGTCTCGACCCTGTTCGGACCGGCGCAGGTCGCCAGCCGGCTGATCAACATGCTGTTTGGCGGCCGCCTGCAGCAGACGCACCTCGCCGTCATCTCCGCATCGCTGATCACAGCCGGGCTGTGCGCACTGCTGCTGACCACGCCATGGCTGCCCGGCGCCTTCCTGTTCGTGTTGCTGTTCGGCCTCGGTTCAGGCCTCACCAGCATCGTCGGCGGCACCTTGCCACTCGAACTCTTCGGCCGCGAAGGCTATGGCGCGCGGCTCGGATGGGCGAGCGCTGCCCGTCAGTTCACCTCGGCCTTCGCGCCGTTCGCGCTCGCCTTCATGATGGCGCGGACATCCGTCGCCAATTCCCTGTGGGTCCTGGTGGTCGTCGCCGCGAGCGGCGTCATCGCCTTCCTCGCCATCGTGTTGCTGAGGCGCCGCGGCCGGGTTGCGTTCGCCATTGGCGGCAATCCGGAAGAGGCGGCCTGACCGCGCCTCAATGCCTGAGAATCTTGCTCAGAAAAGCGCGGCTGCGGTCGGTCTTGGGGTGTGAGAAGAACTCGTCCGGCGTGCCGCTTTCGACGATGGCGCCGGCGTCCATGAACACCACGCGCTGGGCTACCTTGCGGGCAAAGCCCATCTCGTGCGTCACCACCATCATGGTCATGCCTTCCTCGGCGACCGCCACCATGACGTCGAGCACTTCGGAAATCATCTCGGGATCGAGCGCCGAGGTCGGCTCGTCGAACAGCATGATCTTGGGCCGCATGCCGAGGCAACGCGCGATCGCCACGCGCTGCTGCTGGCCGCCGGAGAGCTGTGCGGGATAGGCATTGACCTTGTCGGCGAGGCCAACCTTGGCCAGCAATTCGCGGCCTGCTTTTTCAGCCTCGGCGCGCGGGATCTTGCGGACATGGATTGGGGCGAGCGTGACGTTTTCGAGTGCCGTCTTATGCGGGTAGAGGTTGAACGACTGGAAGACGAAGCCGATCTCGGTGCGCAGCTGCGTCATGTTGGTGGCGGGGTCGCCCAGGCGTTGGCCGTCGACGACGAGGTCGCCGTCCTTGATCGCCTCCAGGCCGTTGACGCAGCGGATCAGCGTGCTCTTGCCCGAGCCGCTTGGGCCGCAGACGACGACCACTTCGCGCGGCTCGACGCTGAGCGTGATATCCTTGAGCACATTGAGCGTGCCGAACCATTTGTTGACGCCGCGAAAGTCGATCATGCCGGTTTTGGCAAGACCCGTTTTGGTCATGTTTTCTGGACCTTTGGGGTTGGAAGTCACAACTGCACCTCGCCATGCGCCGCGCCCATGCGCTGCTCCAGCCGGCGGGCCAGCATGATCAGCGGATAGCAAACGATGAAATAGCCGACGCCGACGAGGAAGAAGACCAGCAGGCCGTTGGGCACACGCTGCACCACCAGCCAGCCAACCCGGGTGAGGTCGGTGAGCCCGATCGCTGAGACGACAGAAGAATCCTTGATCAGCAGCACATACTGTCCGACCAGCGGCGGCAGCACGATGCGCATCGCCTGTGGGAGGACTACCTGGCGCATGCGCTGCAAGCGCGACAGGCCGGACGCCAGCGCCGCCTCGACCTGACCTGTCGGCACCGAGCGGATGCCGGCGACGACGATCTCGCAGATGAAGCAGGCGGCGAGGTTGGTCAGCGCGATGATGCCGGCGGTGAAGGCATCGAGTTCGATACCGAACTCAGGCAGGATGAAGAAGATCAGGAAGATCTGCACCAGGAACGGCGTGCCGCGAATCAGGTCGACCCAGGCCCCGATCAAGCCCGAGATCAGCCGGTTGCCGCCGGTCCGCAGGATGCCGAGGCCGAAGCCGAGCAGGGTGCCGAGCACAAGGCTGATCAGTGACAGCATCACGGTCATGCCGAGGCCGCGCAGGGCCAGCGGATAGGAGCCGGCGAGGCTTTGCAGTTGTTGCCAGATCATGTCCGCGCCCCCGCCGTGCCGAGCCAGCGGCTGGAGACGCCAGCTAGTCCTTTCAGTCCGTAATACAGCAGCAAATAGAAAGCAGCGATGGTGAGGAAACCTTCGGCCGGCATGAAGCGGTCGGAGGCGAGCAATTGGCCGGCGCGCGTCAGTTCGGAAACCGAGATCAGCGACAGAAGGGCGGAATCCTTGACCAGCACGATCGCCTGGCCAAGCAGCGGCGGGATCGTCACCTTGAAGGCCTGCGGCAGGACGACCAAGCGCATGCGTTGGACATAGGTCATGCCCGAAGCGACGCTGGCTTCGACCTGGCCGCGCGGGATCGACAGGATGCCGGCGCGAATGATTTCAGCGATATAGGCGCCGCTGTTCAGCGACAGCGCGAGGATGCCGACGACGAGTTCCGGCAGCACGAAGCCGAGCCGGGGCAGGCCGAAATAGAGAAAATAGAGCTGCGCTAGCAAGGGCGTGGCACGCACCGCATCGATATAGGCCTTGGCCGGCACACGAAACAGCCAGCCGCGCTGCAGGTTCATGGCGCACAGCACGATGCCGACGATGAGCGCGCCGACAAAGGACAGCGCCGACAGCCAGACGGTCGTGATCAGGCCCTGTCCGAACAGCGGCAGGTATTCGACGATGGTGCGGAAACTGAAATTTTCGAGCATCGTTGGGTGCAATCCCCAGAGTGCAGGAAGGGCGAGTAGCGAATAGCGAATAGCGAGTAGAGAATTAGGGAGCAGCAAAGCATGGCCGGAACGGCCATTCCCTATTCGCTACTCCCTATTCGCTACTCGCTAATTCAATTCCTCAGTGATCCTTCTTCCAGGCGTCGGAATTGACCCAGTAGTCGAGGTTCTTCTGCAGGCGTCCGTCGATGGTGACCTGGTTGAGGAACAGGTTCATCCAGATCAACAGGTCCGGCTCGTCATAGCGGGTGGCGAAGGCAAGCGGCTCCTTCGACAACAGGTCCGGCATGATGGTGAAGCTGCCGGCCGGATAGGCGGTCGACTGGCCCTTGACCGCCGAGACGTCGTTGACGCCGCAATCGGCCTGGCCGTTGTTGACGGCGTCGAGCAGCAGCGGACCGCCGCCCTTGTAGCTCTTGATGTCCGCATCGGGGAAGGCGTTCTTGGCTTCCTTCTCGCCGGTGGCGCCGAGCAGCACGGCGATCTTAGTGCCCTTGGCCTTGCAGTCCTCGGTGGTCTTGAACTTGCTGTCGGCCTTGGTGAAGACAGTGCTGCCCGTATACATGTAAGGCGTGGTGAAGGCGACCTTCATGCCACGCGCCAGCGTCGGTGTCATGTCGGCGACCAGAAGGTCGGCCTTACCCGACAACAGCGCCGGAATCAGACCATCCCAGTCGAAGTCGAGGAACGTGATTTTCACACCCATTTCCTTGGCCATCAGTTCGGCCAGTTCGACCGAACTGCCGGTGCGTTCGCCGTTGGCGCCAACCAGCGAGAAGGGCGGTCCTTGAGTCTGCACGGCGACGCGCAACTCGCCGCGCTTGGTGATGTCGTCGAGCGTACCGGCACTGGCAGCGGCAGTGAGCCCGGCGAGTGCAAGCCCGGCGATGAAAAGTCTGGCAATCTTCATTTCGGTATTCCTCCTTGTTTTATTGTTCCACGTTGTTTTTCACCCTTTGGGGTGCTTTTTGAGCGGCAGCGCCGTTGCCGACGGCAGCCACCGTTCGAAAATCTTCCTGCCTCAGTCCCGTGCCACCGTCTCGGAAACTGTGATGCCACGCTTGGCCAGTTCATCGAAGAACCTGATGTCGGGCACGTCCAGCAGCGGGTTCAAAAGGCCCGGTCTGGTGATCTCACGCCGCGCGAGCATCTGCGCCACGATGCTGGCGGGATAGCCGACGCCGAGGCTCATGCCGAACAGGCCCGAAGCCAGGTCCCGCTCGATGATCAGGTCCGACGTCACCGTCTTGGCGCGGCCGTCTTCGAGGCCGGAAAAGACATTGCGCATCACGCACAGGTCCTTCTCGCCGGGACCATATTGCAGTTGCGGGCCGAGCAGACGGCCGAGGAATTCGCGCGGGCTGTTGCCGGTGCCGGGCACCTTGTCTTCGGAGAGGAAGCCAAGCTCCTTCAGCGGCGCCCAGAAGGCCGACCATCCCGGCCAGCGCAGCGTGTAGCGGCCGGAGCGGCGCAATCCCTTGGCGGCGTCCAGCATCTCGACATAATGCAGCGCATCGCCATTGGGGAAGGCTTCGAGCTTGCCCAGACCCGCAACCTCGATTTCATGGATGAACGGATTGTCGTGCTGCTGGCCGGCCGGCACCGCGACGCGTTTCCCGTCCTCGATCATCACGCTGTCGCGATTCTGGCTGACCAGGACCATGTCGAAATTCCAGCTCACCTTGTAGCACAGCGGCTTGGCCATCGCCTTCGGCTCGGGGATGCCGCCGCAATAGGAATCGATCGAGGAAATCGAGTCGAACTGCCTGGCGGCGCGCGCGTACAGCACGAGGTCGATGCCGGGGTCGAGCCCGCATTCGGTCATGATCGAGACGCCGGCCTGTTCGGCGGCTGGCGCCAGGTCGGCGATCGACTTGGCGTAATTGGTGGTGACCAGCGGCGTGCGCGTGGCGATCGCGGCCTGCACCGCCTGGCGCATCAGCGGCTGAGGCAACAGGTCGATGACGGCGTCGACATCATCAAGCACAGTGGCCAGCGCCGGGCCGATCGCGCCTTCAGGCACCACGAAGCGCACGCGGGCAAGATCGGTCAGGCCGGCAAGCCGGGCCGGGCCATCCGCCGCGGTATCGACGCAGACGATTTGCTCGACGCCGACGCTGGCGACGAGGTCGGCGATTGCCGCCCGACCTTGCAGGCCGAGGCCGCCTAGTACCGCGATCTTCATGCCGGCTCCTTGCGGTCGTCCGACCAGCAGCCTTCCGGCAGGCTGACCCATTTGTTGCAGGACGCCATGACGACGAAGGTTTCGCTGCGCACGACTTCGCCGGGCTCGCCGGCGCCGGGGATCAGTTCGCTGGTGACGCGGTAGAGATCGGCGACGTCACCGGCCACCGTCACGTCGACGATGATGTCGAAGCGCCCGGTGACCACCGAAGCCGAGTTGACGAAGGGCAGTTCGGAAATGCGCTGTGCCAGTTCGCGGGCCCGGCCGCGCCCCTGGGCATTGATGCCGACAATGGCCGAGATCAACTCGGGGCGCTCGGTCAGGTTCAGCAGGCCGACGATCTTGAGCAGGTTGCGGTCGAGCAGGTTGCGCAGCCGCGTGCGCACCGTCGGCACCGAAATCGCCAACATCTCGGCGATGCGGTTGATGCCCGGCTGCGCATCCTGCGACAGCTGTTTGACCAGCCGCCGATCGGTCAGATCGAGATGTTCCCGCAAAGTCCCAGTCTTTCACAAAAGGAAAAAACTTTGGCTATTTTTTTGCCAATGTGTAAACAAGCTACGTCACGGATATTTGAAAAGCAAGGCAATGATTCAGCGCTGCTGGGGATAGGTGGTCGCTGTCAGGGCTCAGACCAGCGCTGCCGCCAACAGTTTTGCCTGTGGCGTCAACTCATCGAAGCGGCAGGCACAGAGGTTCAGCTGGCGCGTCGCCCAGTCGTCGGTCAGCCGCAGGCTTCGCAGCGAGCGTGCCGAGCGGCGCGCGGCACTTTCGGGCACGATGGCGATGCCGGCGCCCTGGGCGACCAGCCGGCAGACATTGTCGAGGCCGGGCACGCGGATGCGGAAGTGCAGATGGCCGCCAAGGCGGGCGGCCTGACGGGTGATGTGCTCCTGCAAGGGATGGCCGGCGCTCAGGCCGACAAAGGCTTCGCCGAGCAGGTCGCCGAGGTTGGTCGTATTGCCTTCGAGGTCGGGCCAGTCTCGCGCGGCGATCACCATGAGCCTGTCGATGAAGAACGGCTTCTGCTCCAGATGCGAAAGGCCGGCCCAGGTCGCGGCGATGCCGAGATCGGCGGCACCGCTTGCCACCGCCTCTGCGATC
>NZ_RZOL01000510.1:0-3800 GCF_004022985.1 Mesorhizobium sp. M7A.F.Ca.ET.027.02.1.1
GCGCAAGGAGTTCCTGGCGCTGAACCCGGCCGGAACGCTGCCGATCCTGCTGGCCGAAGGCGACGTGCCGATCGTCGGGGCGACGGTCATCGCCGAGTATCTCGATGAAACGCGCGGCGTGCTGAAGCGCGACAAGAGGCTGTTCGCCGAGGACCCGATGCAGCGCGCCGAAATCCGCCGGCTCATCGACTGGTATCTCAACAAGGCTGAAAGCGAAGTCACCCGCCATCTGGTGCGCGAGCGCGTGCTGAAGCCGGTCATGCCGGAAACGGCTGGCGGCGGCTCGCCCGATTCGGGCGCGATCCGTGCCGCGCGCGCCAACATCCGCCAGCACATGAAATACACCAACTGGCTGGCCGGCACCCGCCATTGGCTGGCCGGTTCGAGGGTCACCTATGCCGATCTCGCGGCCGCGGCGACGCTGTCGGTGCTCGACTATCTTGGCGAGATCGACTGGCGCGAGCACAGCGCTGCACGCGAATGGTACACGCGGGTCAAGTCGCGGCCCTCCTTCCGGCCGCTTTTGACCGACCGGGTGCGCGGCCTGTCACCGGTGTCGCATTATGCGGACCTCGACTTCTGACGCCGCAAAACTGCGCGCGCTGATCGACGCGGAGGCGCAGCGCGCCGGCTTCGATGCCGTTGCCGTCACCTCCCCCGATGCGATCCCGCTGGCGCCGGCGCGCCTGGCCGAATTCGTCGCCGATGGCTTTCACGGCTCAATGGACTGGATCGCCGAGACGCTGCAACGCCGCAGTGAACCAATGGCCCTCTGGCCGCAGGTGCGCTCGATCATCGTGCTGGCGATGAACTATGGCCCCGACCATGATCCGCGCGGGGTGCTGGCCAAGCGCGACTCCGGCGCGATCTCGGTCTATGCGCAAAACCGCGACTATCACGATGTGATGAAGGGGCGGCTGAAGGAGATCGCCGGCAAGATCGTGGCGCGCGCCGGGGGTGATGTGAAGGTGTTCGTCGACACCGCGCCGGTGATGGAAAAGCCGCTGGCCGAGGCCGCCGGGCTCGGCTGGCAAGGCAAGCACACCAATCTGGTCAGCCGTGAACACGGCTCCTGGCTGTTCCTCGGCACCATTTTCACCACCGCCGAACTCGTGCCCGACCGCGCCGAGATCGACCATTGCGGCTCCTGCCGTGCCTGCCTCGACGCGTGCCCGACCGATGCCTTTCCGGCGCCCTACCGGCTCGATGCGCGGCGCTGCATCTCCTATCTCACCATCGAGAACAAGGGGCCGATCCCGCACGAATTCCGCGAAAAGATCGGCAACCGCATCTATGGCTGCGACGACTGTTTAGCCGCGTGCCCGTGGAACAAATTCGCCAGGGCGGCTTCCGAAGCAAAACTCGTCGCGCGCGATGATTTGCGCGAGCCGCCGCTCGCCGACCTATTGGGTCTCGATGACGCTTCCTTCCGCGCTTTCTTCTCCGGTTCGCCGATAAAACGCATCGGCCGCGACCGGTTCATCCGCAACGTGCTGATCGCCGCCGGCAATACCGGCGATGCCTCTCTTGCCGACACTGTGCGCGCCTTGCTGGACGATGCCTCGCCGCTGGTGCGGGGCGCGGCAATATGGGCGCTGGCGCGGCTGGTGCCCGATGCCGAATATTCACAACGGGCAGCCATCGGCCTGAAAACCGAAAGCGACGATGCCGTGCGCGACGAATGGCGTCTGGCGCGGCCAACTAGGGCGAATGCATGAGCGAAAAGCAGATATTCATCTTCGGCGCCGGCTATTCCGGCAGGGCTTTTGCTCGGGCTAACAAAGGCGCCGCGACGATCTTCGGCACGACACGCTCGCCGGAAAAATTCGAGACGCTACGGCAGGCCGGTATCGCGCCGCTCCTGTTCGACGGCGCGATGACCGGCGAAATCGGTGATGCATTGGGAAAAACAACGCATCTGCTGATTTCGATTGCCCCGGAAGAGGCCGGCGATCCCGTTCTGAATGCCGCACGAGAGGCAATCGCTCAAATGCCTTTGCTGGAATGGATCGGCTATCTCTCCACGGTCGGCGTCTACGGCAATTATGACGGCGCATGGGTCGATGAAACGGCGGAATGCCGGCCGGTGTCGAAGCGCTCGGTGATGCGGGTGGCCGCCGAACGAGACTGGCTGGAGCTGGGCCGCGAGATCGGCCGACCGGGGGCGATCCTGCGCCTGTCCGGCATTTACGGCCCCGGCCGCAACGCGCTGGTCAATCTGGAAAACGGCACTGCAAGGCGGCTGGTCAAGCCGGACCAGGTGTTCAACCGCATCCATTGCGACGACATTGCCGGCGCCCTGTGGCAGCTCATCGAAGGCAATACAGGCGGCATCTTCAACGTCACCGACGACCTGCCGGCGCCGCCGCAGGATGTCGTCGCCTATGCCGCTTCGCTAATGGGTATCGAACCGCCGCCCGAAATTCCCTTCGACGCCGCCCAACTTTCGCCCATGGCGCGGTCCTTCTATGGCGAGAACAAGCGTGTCGCCAACGCGGCGATCAAGGCGGCGGGTTATTCCCTGCGGTTTCCAGACTACCGCGCCGCCTTCGATCATATGTGGGCAAGCGGCGATTGGCGTGACGGCGAAGCGCGCAGCCCGATGAAGCGCTGACGATCGAAGCCGCGGGTGCGGCGTGCTATGATTCGGCCTTGGGATTGCGGTGGAGAACCGGGTTCATGAAGACAGCGATGAGGCTATCTCTAGGCAAAACGCCCCTGTTGGCCGCTGCGCTCGGCCTGCTTGCCGTGCTTGGGTCAGCCGTTCAGCCGGCGAGCGCCGAGGAGCGGGCAAAAGACCTGTTCGGCGCCAAGAAACTGCCGGCCGCGACCGCGGCGCAGTCGATCGGATTCTATTCCAAGGGCTGTTTTGCCGGCGGCGTCGCCATTCCCTTGGACGGTCCGACCTGGCAGGTGATGCGGCCGTCGCGCAACCGCCGCTGGGGCCATCCGGCGATGATCGCAGTAGTCGAGAAATTGTCGCGCGACGCAGCGGCCGATGGTTGGCCAGGCCTGCTGATCGGCGACATTTCGCAGCCGCGCGGCGGCCCGATGCTGACAGGACATGCCTCGCACCAGATCGGGCTCGACGCCGACATCTGGCTGACGCCGATGCCCCGCCGCCCGCTGTCGATGGCGCAGCGCGAATCGATGAGCGCCACCTTGATGGTCGATGAGAAGACCCATCTGGTGAAGGACGCGCTGTGGACGCCAGCGCACACAAGGCTTCTGAAGCGGGCGGCGAGCTACGGCCAGGTCGAGCGCATCCTGGTCAATCCGGGCATCAAGAAAAAGCTCTGCGACACCGTCAAGGGCGACCGCTTCTGGCTGCGCAAGGTCAGGCCGTTCTGGGGCCACGACTATCATTTCCACATGCGCATCGGCTGCCAGCCGGGCTCGCCCGGTTGCAAGGCGCAGGAAGCGACGCCGGACGATGACGGTTGCGGCAAGCCGCTGGCCTGGTGGTTCACGCAGGAGCCGTGGCGGCCCAACAAGAACCCCGATGCCCCCAAGGCGCGCGACCTGATGACGATGGCGAACCTGCCGAGCGAGTGCCGCGCCGTGCTCGACGCGCCGGGGCCGTCGTCGGCCGATGCGGCGACCTACCATGGCGGCGGCGTGCCGGTCGCGGCCTCCGCGCCCGAACCCGAAGCGCCCTCGTTGCCCGCCACCCCGGCCGCCGCCGGCTTGCCAAGCACGATGAACGCTTTCACGGCGACGCCCGAGATCGGCGTGCCGCTGCCGAGACCGCGACCGCCTGGAAACTGACGGTCACGGCTTATAGCTTACAGCTTATAGGC
>NZ_RZOL01000511.1:0-3766 GCF_004022985.1 Mesorhizobium sp. M7A.F.Ca.ET.027.02.1.1
GTGTAGGCCTGCGCACGGCGGGCGCCGTCATGGCGGCACCGCGCGCGCCGCTCGCCCGCCGCTTTGGCGCCTTGCTGCTCCTGCGCCTCGACCAGGCGCTTGGCCGTCTCGACGAAGCGGTGTCGCCGCGCCTTCCCGTCGCGCCGCTTTCGGTCGAACGCCACCTCGCCGAACCCGTTACCCTGACCGAGGACATCGAACGCCTGGTGGGCATGCTGGCGGCGACCTTGAAAACCGATCTCGAACGCCGCGGCGAGGGTGCCAGGACACTGGCGCTGCTGCTCTTCCGCGTCGACGGCGCCGTCAGCCGCATCGCCATCGGCACCTCGCGGCCGATGCGCGAACCCATGCTGATCCAGAAACTGTTCCACGAAAGGCTGGCCGCGCTCGAGCAGGATATCGATGCCGGCTATGGTTTCGATCTGGTGCGGCTCTCGGTGTTGGCGGCAGCCACCTTCGACATGCAGCAGGCTGATCTGACTGGTGAAACGATCGACGATGGCGCCGATATCGCGCTGTTCGCCGACCGCATCCGCGCCCGGCTCGGCGAGGGCGCGGTTCTCCGGCCGGTCGCGGTCGAGAGCCATCTGCCGGAGCGTGCTGTCGCCACGATCCCCTTCACCGAAGCGCCGCGCCGGACCACGCCGCCGAAAAAGCCCGGCAGGCTGCAGGCGCCACAAACCATTTTTCCGCCGGAACGGCCAATCCGGCTGTTCCGCTCGCCCGAACCCATCGATGTGCCGGCCACTGAAATGCCGGAAGGACCACCGCTGCACTTCCGCTGGCGGCGCGCGCTCTACCGGGTCACGCGCGCCGAAGGGCCGGAACGCATCGCCGCCGAATGGTGGCGCGAGGCAGCGAGCGATCCGATCACGTCAACCCGCGACTATTTCCGTATCGAGGACGCCGATGGTCGCCGCTATTGGCTCTATCGGCAAGGTCTTTATGGCAACACGCAGGTCCCGCCGCGCTGGTTCATGCATGGTGTCTTCGCATGAACGCGCTGACCGTCATCCCCTATGCCGAGTTCGGCATCCAGTCGAATTTCTCCTTCCTGCGCGGCGCCTCCAAGCCGGAGGAGCTGGTGGTCGCGGCCAAGCTCCTGGGCTTCTCGGCGATCGGGCTTGCCGACCGCAACACGGTGGCCGGCGTGGTGCGCGCCTGGCAGCAGGCCAAGGTCGAAAAGCTCTCCTATCACCCCGGCTGCCGGCTGGTTTTCGGCGACGGCACGCCGGACATCCTCGCCTATCCCCAGGACCGCAAGGGCTGGGGACATCTGTGCCGCATGCTTACCCAAGCCAATCTGCGCGACGAGAACGAAAAAGGCGCCACCCTTCTCCAGCGGGGCGACCTCCTCGAATGGGGTGACCTGATGTCGCTGGCGGTCCTGCCCGGTCTGTCGGCGGGCGCGGAAGATAGTCTTCCCCTGCTTGGAGACCTCAAAGGCCGCTTCGGCAGGAACCTGCGGCTTGGCGTTTCGCCCGACTACGCCGGCAATGACCGTTTCCGCGTCGAGCAGGCCGCGGCGCTTGCCGAGAGCGTCGGTATTCCGCTGATGGCGACCAACGACGTTCTCTACCACACGGCCGAACGGCGCCCGCTGCAGGACGTGCTGACCGCGATCCGCCTCAACACGCCCGTCGCCGAGGTCGGGCTGCAACTCAGCGCCAATGCCGAGCGTCATCTGAAGCCGCCAATGGAGATGGCGCGCCTGTTCCGCCGGCATCCGCAGGCGCTGGCCGAGACGCTGCGGTTTGCGGAAGAATTGACCTTCTCGCTTGGCGACCTCCAGTACAACTACCCCGACGAGCCGACGGAATCGGGTCTTGGCCCACAGGCTGAACTGGAGCGGCTGGCGCGGGAGGGAGCGGGCAACCGCTATCCGGCGGGTGTGCCGGATTCGGTGACCAGGCGCATCGAGGAAGAGCTCGCTTTGATCGAACGCCTCAACTATGCCCGCTATTTCCTGACTGTCTACGACATCGTCAAGTTCGCGCGCAGCAAGGATATTCTCTGCCAGGGACGTGGATCGGCCGCCAATTCGGTCGTCTGCTTCTGCATCGGCATCACCGAAGTAGGACCGGAAAAAATCGATTCGCTCTTCGAGCGCTTCATTTCCGAGGAGAGAAACGAGCCGCCGGATATCGACGTCGATTTCGAGCACGAAAAGCGCGAAACCGTAATCCAGTACATCTACGAGAAATACAGCGGCAAGCGCACGGCACTTGCGGCCGCCGTCATCAGCTATCGCGGCCGTTCGGCGCTGCGCGAAGTGTCGAAGGCGATGGGCCTGTCCGAGGATGTCAGGGCATCGCTTTCCGGCTCGATCTGGGGTTGGTCGACATCGGAGCTTGGCGAGAAGGAAGCCCGCGCCGGCGGCCTCGACCGCACCGATCCGGTGTCGAGGCACGTGATGGAACGTGCCAATGAGATCATGGGCTTCCCCCGCCATCTGTCGCAGCATGTCGGCGGCTTCGTCATAACCAGGGACCGGCTCGACGAGATCGTGCCCATCGTCAAGACGGCGATGGACGAGCGCAAGATGGTCGAATGGGACAAGGACGATCTGGACGCGGTGAAGATCCTGAAAGTCGACGTGCTGGCGCTCGGCATGCTGACCTGCCTCCAGCGCGCCTTCACCTTGCTTACTGACCACTATCCAAAGGCGCGAGACAAATACGGCCGACCTTATGTGCTGGCCACCCTGCCGCCGGAGGATAGGCAAGTTTACAAAATGATCTGCCGCGCCGATACGCTTGGCGTCTTCCAAATTGAATCGCGGGCGCAGATGTCGATGCTGCCGCGCCTTGAGCCGAAAACCTTTTATGACCTTGTCATCGAGGTGGCGATCGTGCGGCCGGGCCCGATCCAGGGCGACATGGTCCACCCCTATCTGCGCCGCCGGCAAGGCAAGGAAAAACCCGAGTATCAAAAACCGGAGCTGGAGGCGATCCTCAGCAAGACACTAGGCGTGCCGCTGTTCCAGGAGCAGGCGATGAATATCGCCATCGTTGCCGGTGGCTTCAAACCGGGCGAGGCCGATGAACTGCGCCGCGCCATGGCCACCTTCAAGCGCACCGGCACCATCGGCAATTACCGCGACCGTATGATCAATGGCATGGTCGGCAAGGGCTACACGAAGGACTTCGCCGAGCGCTGTTTCAAGCAGATCGAGGGCTTTGGCGAATATGGCTTTCCCGAAAGCCATGCCGCTTCCTTCGCCCTGCTCGTCTATGCCTCCTGCTGGTTCAAGACCTTCTATCCCGACGTGTTCTGCGCCGCGATCCTGAATTCGCAGCCGATGGGGTTTTACCAGCCGGCCCAGCTGGTGCGCGACGCAAGCGACCATGGCGTCGACATTCGCGATGTCGACGTCAATTTTTCGGTGTGGGATTGTACGCTGGAGAAAGCACCTTTCGATCCGGCCCGTATCCTCCCGCGCCATGCCGACATGCGCGGCGTCATCGAGACGAAGCATGCCGTCCGGCTCGGCTTCCGCCAGATCAAGGGCCTGTCGAAGGAGCGCATGGCAGCTTTCGTCGAACAGCGCGGCTCAGGCTACGTATCCGTCCGGGATGTCTGGTTGCGCTCCGGCCTCGATGTCGGCGACATCGAGCGGCTGGCGCAGGCCGATGCCTTCCGTTCGCTCGGCCTTGATCGTCGCCAAGCCTTGTGGGCGGTGCGCGCGCTCGACGGCAAGAGCGCCGCCGACAGGCTGCCGCTGTTCGACCAGCCGGCGCTTCGCCTGCGCGAGCTGGAGCCCGAG
>NZ_RZOL01000512.1:0-3751 GCF_004022985.1 Mesorhizobium sp. M7A.F.Ca.ET.027.02.1.1
ATTCCAAGATCAACGAGATCATCGTCAATCCATACTGGAACGCGCCGGTCTCGATCGTCCGCAAGGACATCATTCCGCTGATGCGGAAGAATCCCGATTATCTGAAGGACAGCCACATCCGCCTGTTCGCGCCGGATGGCAGCGAAGTCGATCCGATGAATGTGGACTGGTCGACCGACGACGCCGCCAAATACCGTTTCCGCCAGGATCCCGGCTCGGAAAACGCCATGGCCTCGGTGAAGATCAATTTCCCGAGCCCTGACGGCGTCTACATGCACGACACGCCGCAGCAGAGCCTGTTCGGCAAGATGTTGCGTTTCGATTCCTCGGGCTGCGTGCGCGTGCAGAATGTGCGCGACCTCGTCACCTGGATCCTGCGCGACACGCCTGGCTGGGACCGCCAGCATTTCGAAGCGGCGATCAAGACGGGTGAAAACACGCCGATCCAGGTCACCAATCCGGTGCCGGTCCATTTCCTCTATCTCTCGGCCTGGTCGACCGGTCCGGGCGTCGTGCAGTTCCGCGACGACGTCTACGCGCTTGATGGCAACAACGAACTGCAGATCACGTCCGCGCTGTAAACATTTGATTCCTAGCTAAAAAGGCCGCCTCTCAGGGCGGCCTTTTTCATTGATTGGGTGCCGCGGCGTTTTTCACGGGACGGGCGGCTGGACGGATCGGCCGGCTTTGCGCATGGTCGGCGGAAAGCCTGGAACCGGACCATGGAAGTCGCCGTCTTCATTCTGGTCGTGCTCGTCTTCGTGGCGCTTTCCGGCGCTCTGGTTCGCCTGGTACGGGTGCCGTTGCCGGTGCTGCAGATTGCGATCGGTGCCGCGCTTGCGTGGCCGGTGCGCGGCATCCATGTCGAGATCAATCCGGAACTGTTCCTGCTGGTGTTCATCCCGCCGCTGCTGTTCGGCGATGCCTATGGCGCGCCGAAGCGTGAACTGATGGCGCTGCGCCGACCGATCCTGGATCTGGCCATAGGGCTGGTCTTCTTCACCATCGTCGGCTTCGGCTACGCCTTGCATTGGCTGGTGCCGAGCATCCCTCTGGTGGTTGCTTTTGCGCTAGCCGCGGTGCTGTCGCCGACCGACGCGGTGGCGGTGTCCTCGATCGTCGACAGGAATGTCGTCCCGGCGCGGCTGATGCACATTCTGGAAGGCGAGTCGCTGCTCAACGATGCGTCCGGGCTGGTCATGTTCCGCTTTGCCGTCGCGGCGGTGCTGACCGGCAGCTTTTCCCTTGCGGCGGCTTCGCTCAGTTTTCTCTATGCTGTGGCGATCGGCATCCTGATCGGCGTGGCGGCGCTGTTCGTTGCCGCCAAGCTGCTGCAATTGCTCAACCGGATCGGCGGCGTGCCGGCCGAAGCGCAGGTGCTGGTGATGGTCCTGCTGCCCTTCATCGCCTATCTCGGCGCCGAGCATGTCGGAGCTTCCGGCATTCTGGCGGCTGTCACCGCGGGCCTGCTCACCGGCGGCTCCGGCGTGTTTCGCTTCCTCGGCGTCTCTGCGCGCATGCAGACGATGTCGCTGTGGACGACGCTCTCCTTCGTTTTCAACGGCGCTCTCTTCATCGTGCTCGGCCTGCAGCTTCCCGACATCATCCGCCATGTGCCGCCGGAACTCATGAGCCTGCACCCGATCATCCAGCCGATCGCGACCGTCATCGCGCTGACGCTGTGCCTGATCGCGTTGCGCTTCCTGTGGATCTGGGTGGGCGATATCGCCGCCGGCATCGCTGCGCGTCTGGGCAAGCGCAAGGTGGAGCCGTTCGGGCTGCGCGTGCGGCTCGCCGGTTCGGTGGCCGGTGTGCGCGGCGCCATTACGCTGGCCGGCATCCTGTCACTGCCGCTCGCCATGCCGGACGGCTCGCCGTTTCCGGCGCGCGACCTGGTCATTTTCCTGGCCGCCGGCGTCATCATCTGCTCGCTGGTCATCGCCAGCCTCGCTCTGCCGACGATCGCCAGGGGGCTGGTCGAGCCCGGTGAGGATGCCGGCGCCGCCGAGGAGCGCCTGGCGCGCGTCGGCGCCGCCAAGGCGGCAATCGCGCGCATCGAGAGCATTGCCGGAGCCGCCGATGATGAGGGAGGCGAGGTGCCCGGCACCAGGCTTGCCGCTGCCGACAGCATCGTCGCCGGCTACCGGCGCCGCATCGCCGCCTCGGACGAAGCCGATGAGGCCCGCGCCGAGGCGCGCGAAGCCGGAAGGCTGGAGCTCGAATTGAGATTTGCGGGCATCGAAGCCGAGCGCGAGGCCGTGCGCGCCATGTTTCGCAGCGGCGAGATCAACGACCATACGTCGCAAGCGCTGTTTACCGAGATCACGCTCACCGAGGCCTTGCTGAAAGGCCGGAAGGCTCGGAAATAACGACCCGCGGGCCAGGCTGGCGCAATCCGGCCAGCAAATTTCGCGCCGCAAACGTGGCGGGGCGAAAACAACTGTGTTAATGGCGCGGCAAATGCATGTCGCCCAAAAGTGTGCAGCGGTTTTGGGACAACGACATGCATAAATCAAAAATTGCCCCCGAACCTCGAGGATTTCAGGCCATGGCAACAGCAGCGGCAGTGTCGAACAAATTCGAATCCTTCTTCGAAACCACGCTGGCCGATGCCGATCCGGAGATTTTCGGCGCCATCCGCAACGAACTCGGTCGCCAGCGCCACGAGATCGAGCTGATCGCCTCGGAAAACATTGTTTCCCGCGCCGTGCTTGAAGCGCAGGGCTCGATCATGACCAACAAGTACGCCGAGGGCTATCCGGGTAAACGCTACTATGGCGGCTGCCAGTTCGTCGACGTGGCCGAGGAACTGGCCATCGAGCGCGCCAAGAAGCTGTTCGGCTGCAACTTCGCCAACGTCCAGCCGAATTCCGGCAGCCAGATGAACCAGGCCGTGTTCCTGGCGCTTTTGCAGCCGGGCGACACGTTCATGGGCCTCGACCTCAATTCCGGCGGCCATCTGACCCACGGTTCGCCGGTCAACATGAGCGGCAAATGGTTCAAGGTCGTGTCCTATGGCGTGCGCCAGGACGACCATCTGCTCGACATGGACGCCATCGAGAAGACCGCGCATGAGACCAAGCCGAAGCTGATCCTTGCCGGCGGCACCGCCTATTCGCGCGTCTGGGACTGGAAGCGTTTTCGCGAGATCGCCGACGCGGTCGGCGCCTATCTTATGGTCGACATGGCGCACATCGCCGGCCTCGTCGCCGGCGGCGTGCATCCGTCGCCGCTGCCGCATGCCCATGTCGTGACCACCACGACGCACAAATCGCTGCGCGGCCCGCGCGGCGGCATGATCCTGTGCAATGACGAGGACATCGCCAAGAAGATGAATTCGGCGGTGTTCCCCGGCTTGCAGGGCGGCCCGCTGATGCATGTCATCGCTGCCAAGGCTGTCGCTTTCGGCGAAGCGCTGAAGCCAAGCTTCAAGGTTTATGCCGAGAGCGTTGCCGCCAACGCCAAGGCGTTGGCCTCCAGCCTCAAGGAGACCGGTCTCGACATCGTCTCCGGCGGCACCGACAACCATCTCATGCTGGTCGACCTCAGGCCCAAGAACGCCACCGGCAAGCGCGCCGAGGCGGCGCTTGGCCGCGCCAACATCACCTGCAACAAGAACGGCATCCCGTTCGACCCGGAAAAGCCTTTCGTCACCTCGGGCGTGCGTCTCGGCACCCCGGCCGGCACCACGCGCGGCTTCGGCCAGGCCGAATTCCGCGAGATCGGCAAGCTGATCGCCGAAGTGCTGGAC
>NZ_RZOL01000513.1:0-3750 GCF_004022985.1 Mesorhizobium sp. M7A.F.Ca.ET.027.02.1.1
GTCCCAGCCCAGCGCCCGGCCGCGCACGTCGCCATTCATGCTGGCATAGGCGACGAACAGGCCGGCGCGATCGGTCTGGCCCGACGCGGTTTCGCGGCCGAACAGATCGAAGCCCGCCTGGAGGCCGAACAGGGTGCCGTCGAAGGACGGCGATACCGTTCCTGAATATGCCATCTTGCTGTCCTGGCCGAAGATGCGGCCCCAGACCGGCGACAGCTCGGTGTTCGACAACAGGCTCTGCTCGCCGCGCCGTTCGTGGAAGGTGCCGAGCGTCGTCATCGCCAGATGTTCGGCGACCGGGGGCAAGGCGGAATAGACCGGAACCTCGATGCGATAGAGCAGGATCTCCTCGCCCGCCGCCGGTGTCGGCAGGTCAGGCACATCCGTTGGCACAACCGGCGGCGGCGGGGGCGGATCCGCAACTGGTGCCGGCGGTGGTGCCGGCGGCGGCTCGGGCTCCGGATCGGCGGCCTGCACCGGCGGTGTCGGATCGACCGGCGGGTTGTTGATGTCGCCCTCGGTCGGAGGCGGAGTCGGCGGCAGCTCGGAAGGCGGCGGCGGCGGCGGTTCGGCCGCCGGCGGCTCTGGTTCCGGCGGCGCAGTAGGTTCCAGCGCCGGCGGGGCGGCGGCCGGAGGGGCCGGCGTGTTCAGCGTCGAGCGCAGGTACCAGTTCTCCTCGCTGCCGGCACTGACGCCGCCCTTGAACAGGTAATATTCAAAGGCACCGGCGGCGACCGGGGCGTCGAGCGCGAATGTCGTGGCGCCCGAGGTGGCGCCGTTGATTGCCTGGACGACCATGATGCCGTCCTGCGTGGTCGCAGCCCCCGCGCCGCCGAGATTGACCACGGAGATGCCGGTCGAACCGGAAGCCGTTCCGCTCGACAGGACCAACTTGTCGGATGCGGAGGAATCGTCACCGAGCTCGGTCTGGATAAGCAGCAGGCCCCCCAGCCCGACATAATTGCCCGAAATCGTCAGGCTGTCGGTGGCGCCGGTGCTGCCATTGGTCAGGTCGATGCGGCCGGCATTGGTGACCTGCGCCAACTGGCCTGCCGTAAACGCCTGGATCGCCGCATTGAAGCCGCCGCCATAGAGCGTGCTTGCGGCATCGACACTGAGCGAACCTGTGCCGGTGCCGCTATCGCCGAGCACCAGCTTGCTGTCCATCGTCAGTTCGGTGTCGTTGGTGGCGTCGAAGCTTTCCCAGTTCTGGAGCCGGCTGACCCCATCCAGTTTGACGTTGTCCAGTGTCAGCGCGTCGGTACCGAGGCCGCCTGATATGGCATTCGTGGCACCGAGATTGGCGTTGGTGAGGTTGCTGAGCCTGGCGGTGTCGTTGTCGCCGCCGAGATCGACGGCGCCATAGATGATGCCGCCACCGTTCCAGACGAAATCGTCGGCGCCAAAGCTCATCAGTATATCGCCACCGACCGTGCCGCCGGTGACCGTGACGCTGTCATTGCCGCCGCTGACGCTGATGTTGCCGCCGACGGTGCCGCCCGACAGGATGATCGTGTCCTTGTCGAAGCCGGTGACGAGGTTGCGGTCGATGGTGCCGCCGGACATGTTGAAGTAATTCTGGTCGAGCTTCATGTTGACGCGGCCGATGCGGCCACCGATCATCACGGCGCGGTCGCCATCGTCGAAGAAATCGACGATGCGGCCGCCGGTCATGGTGAAGGTGTCGAGGCCGTCGCCCTGGTTGAGCGAGCCGATCTGGCCGCCGCTCATATTGAAGTCGTCGATGCCGGCGCCCTGCTGGACATTGCCGGCGACGGTCCCCGCGCCAATGGTGAAAAAATCCGTGCCGCCACCCTGATCGACGGTGCCGGTGATGGTGCCGGACTGCATGTCGATGCGGTCCGTGCCGACACCAAAGGTCACGTTGCCTGATATCTGCCCGGTGCCGCCGGCGGGAAAATTCAGCGTGTTATCGCCATCGGCATCGGTGAGGCTGCCGCCCGAGTCGCCGCTATCGCAGGTGTAGACGGTATTTCCGGCGATTGGGCCCAGCACGCATGCGGCAAACGCAGCTGAATTGGGCAGCAACGCAAAGGCCGTAGTTGAGAGGATGCTAATAAGCCAAGGGTGTAGCGGATGCGGCTTTCGCCGTGGCGAAGCAACTGTCACCTGCGCATCCTCCGAACGACTGTTCGGAAGCGAGTTCTTCATATGCCACATCGCGTCCCCTCTCGATTCGCGATTTCCAGCCCCCGCCAGTCGCCGTAATGAAGACACAATTCATTCGATTTTACAAAGCCTAATCTGCCCCGCATGGTTGCTAAACTGCAAAGACTACTGAAATGATCTGGCGTAGCGCGCGGTTGGCGTGTCCGTGGCCCATGCTTTAGGATCGGTTTGGGCCGAAGGATCGAGGCCCTGTCACGGATCGATGAAAGGACATCGCATGGCAACCAGGGACGCATTCGGCCTGACGCTTTCGGGTGCAACGGAGGCGGGGTTCGCCCCCTACAGCCAGGCAGTGCGCGAACTGCAGTGCTTCATCGGCGATCCCGTGGCGTCCATCGACCACGCCATCGCGGAAGATCCCGGCTTCGTCATGGCGCATGTCTTCAAGGGCTATCTGTTCGGCCTCGCCACCGAGCGGGAGGCGACAGCGGTGGCCAAGGCTTGCCATGAGGCGTCACTGCCGCTTGCCGCGACCACGCGCGAGCGGGCGCATGTCACAGCCCTGGGTCATCTCGCCAACGGACGCTGGCATCAAGCCAGCCGCATTCTCGAGGACATCACCATCGAGACCCCGCGCGACGGGCTGGCGCTGCAGGTCGGCCACCAGATCGATTTCTTCACCGGCAATGCACGCATGCTGCGCGACCGCATCGCACGCGCCCTGCCGTCCTGGCAAAGCGGCATGCCCGGCTACCACGCCATGCTCGGCATGCACGCCTTCGGGCTGGAGGAAATGGGTGACTATGTCAGGGCCGAGCAGCTTGGCCGCGCGGCGGTCGACTTCGAGCCGCGCGACGGCTGGGCGCAGCATGCCGTCGCCCATGTCATGGAAATGCAGAGCCGGCAAAGGGATGGCATCGCCTGGATGCTGACCAACCCGGAAGCGTGGACAAGGGAGAGTTTCCTGCAGGTCCACAATTGGTGGCACCTGGCGCTGTTCCACTATGATCTCGGCGAGACCGACGCGGTGCTGGCCCTCTATGACGGCCCCATCTACATCGTGCAATCGACGATGGCGCTCAACATGGTCGATGCCTCGGCAGTCCTGTGGCGGCTCGCCCTCGGCGGCGTCG
This sequence comes from Mesorhizobium sp. M7A.F.Ca.ET.027.02.1.1, assembly GCF_004022985.1. Taxonomy (NCBI): domain Bacteria; kingdom Pseudomonadati; phylum Pseudomonadota; class Alphaproteobacteria; order Hyphomicrobiales; family Phyllobacteriaceae; genus Mesorhizobium; species Mesorhizobium sp. M7A.F.Ca.ET.027.02.1.1. The sequence continues at coordinate 3,264 of NZ_RZOL01000513.1, forward strand.
ATGTCGGCGACCGCTGGGCGGCGCTCGCCGCCAATTGGCATAAGGCCGGCGCCGGCAATTATGCCTTCAACGATGCCCACGCGATGATGGCCTTTGTCGGTGCAGGGTTAGATGCGCCGGCCCTCGCTTTGCTTGAGGCTCAGCGCGAGGCCATGCGTGGCAGCGACGACAATGCGGCTTTCACGCGGGATGTCGGCCATCCGCTGACGCTCGCCATCAAGGCATTCGGTGAGGGCAGTTACGCCGAGACCGTGCGCCTGATCCGGCCGATCCGATCGATCTCCCATCGCTTCGGCGGCAGCCACGCCCAGCGCGATGTTATCGACCTGACGCTGATCGAGGCAGCGTTGCGCGCCGGTGACGGTGCGCTGGCCAGGGCGCTCACGGCCGAGCGTTCGATGGCGCGGCCCGACAGTCCGCTGTCAGCGCTGTTTGTGCGACGCGCCGCCGATTTGTCGGAGAATTGACCCGAAGCGGATCTTGTTTT
>NZ_RZOL01000514.1:0-3740 GCF_004022985.1 Mesorhizobium sp. M7A.F.Ca.ET.027.02.1.1
CAGTCCGATCAGATAAACCAGCGGGTTTGCCGGCAGTGCGAATTTGTGGTGCTCGGCTGCCTGCGGGCTGTCTTCGGTGAGGAGATGGCGAACGGCCACCGCGATCACCGCGAAGGCAAACACCGTTACCGCCGCCGCGTGAGCGAGGTGGCCGTAGTGCTGGATGGCAAAGCCGCCGAGGCCGCCGCCGGCGAAGCCGCCGAGACTCCAGAAGCCGTGCGAGGACGACATGACGGCGCGGGAGAGCCGCCGTTCGACCACCACGGCATTGGCATTCATGGCAACGTCCATGCCACCGATCGAGCCGCCGAAGATGATCATGGCCGCGGCCGCCAGCGGTACGTTGGGCGCCAGCGCCACGACCATCAGACCGAGGCTGCCGCACAGGGCGAACCAGCGCAGTACGGTGCGCGAGCCATGTCTGGAGATCAAATGGCCGCACCAGGTCATCGCGACGACGGCACCGACGCCGAATAAGAGAATCAGCAGGCCGAGCGTGAACTTCGAAATCTCCAGCCGGGTCAGGAACACCGGGATCTGCGGCGCCCAGCTGCCCGTCAGGAAGCCGTTGGCGAGAAAAATGGCCGCGAGCGCCCATCGTCCGCGAATGGCAGTCAGCTTGGCAATTGACGCGTTCATGAGGCGAATCCCGCTGAAAATGGCTTCGCGCGGCAAATTAGATCGATTCAATTTTCAGTCAAGGCTCTTTCGGGAAGCATTTTGGGCCAAACATAGCTTTAAGCGATCGCTGGGGCGACGGCGTCAATGGTCCTGGGGGCGCCTTGCCTCGAATTCGGCCTTCTTGGCGTCGGAGGCCTCGGTCTGGTTCAGCGCCTGCCATTCCCCATAAGGCATGCCGTAGACGATCTCGCGCGACTGATCCTTGGTGAGATCGACGCCCTCGGCATTGGCTGCCTCGCGATACCAGTTCGACAGGCAGTTGCGGCAGAAGCCGGCGAGATTCATCAGGTCGATGTTCTGCACATCGTTGCGCTCGCGCAGATGCTCGACCAGCCGGCGGAAGGCGGCCGCTTCGAAATCGCGTTGCTGCTCGTCGCTGAGTTCGGTCATCGAAACCTCCGTCATAGCGGCCCGGTGCGCGAGCCGAACATCTTCACCACATGTATATCGGGACGGCGGTCGATCGCGTCAACGATCGGCGCCAACCGTTCGGCCCAGGCGAGCGCGCCCTTCTGGTCCGATATCAGATCCTGTCGAATCTCGATCAGCGCATGGGCGAAGCCGTTGACGATGGCATGCTTGTACATGGTGTCGCCGCGCAGTGCGCCGTCATAGGGTTCGTTGTCGCCGACGACGAGGTTCTTGTCCTGCGCCAGCATGTCTATCAACGGCCGCGCCACGCGGTCGTCGAGATCCCACAGGATGCCGACGTGCCAAGGACGCTGGATTCCTTGCATGGCCGGGGTGAAGGAATGCACCGAAAAGATGAAGGGCGTCTGGGCGGAAGCCTGTGCGACCGATGCGATCATGGCGCCGACAGCGTCGTGATAGGGCCGATAGAACCCGTCGAGCCGCCTCTCGCGCTCCTCGGCAGTGATGGGGTAATTCCCAGGTACGACAGTGCCGTCATAAAGCTGGCGAATGAGCGTCGGATCGTCTTCGCCGCGATTGGGATCGATCAGCAGTCGCGAAAAATTGGCGAGCACCGCCGGCACGCCGAGCAGGGCAGCCAGTTCGCGCGTCACCGCCTCGACGCCGATGTCATAGGCGATGTGCCGGTCGAACTCGGCCGAGGGCAGGCCGAGGCTGCCGTAGTCGTCGGGCAGGTCGCGACGGGCATGATCGCCCAACAGCACGATGCCTCGCTTGCGGTCGCCCTCGATGATGTCGAAAGGCGCGAAAACTGTGGATCGGGTCATTGGCGGGAAATGGTCTGTTCGCGGGCTTCCGGGGAGGGTGCTATCGTCATTCCACGAAGACGACGCTTGCGCAATGCCGTTGTTTGGCCAAGGTTTCCCGGGAAATCTGGCACACGTCGGCGAATTGTGCGCCGGAGCCTTTCTAAATCGATTGGAATTGGACAAAACGGTGCGTTGACATGCGCCCGGACTTTTCCGAAAAGGGGCGCAGAGAGATGCTGATGTGGTTTTTGAGGGGTTTTCGGATGAGTTCCGCCGGCGGGCAGCGCATGCGCTCTGCCTTTGCCATGCCGCTCCTCACTCTTGCCATGGGCCTGTCGGCCATGGTCGTGGCTTCGCCGGCGCGTGCCGATTTCCGCGTCTGCAACGCCACGCAGAACCTGGTCGGTGTCGGCATCGGCTATCGCGCCAAGGCCGGCTGGATCACCGAAGGCTGGTGGCACATCGAGGGATCGAGCTGCAAGACGCTGATCGAAGGGCCGCTGTCATCAAGGTTTTACTATCTTTATGCAGAAGACGCCGAACGCGGTGGACGCTGGGACGGCCCGATCAATATGTGCGTGGCTGAAAAAGAGTTCAAGATCGCCGGCGTGACCGACTGCGTCGCCCGGGGCTTCCAGCGCGCCGGATTCCAGGAATATGACACGGGCGAACAGGCAAGCTGGATGGTCCAGCTGACCGATGAGTCCACAACGGGAGGCGCTCCAGCCGCCCCGGGAACAAACAGTCAATGAGACGTAGCCGCAAGGTCAAGATCCTAGCCACCATCGGTCCGGCCTCCTCGTCGGAGGAGATGCTGAAGAAACTGTTCGAAGCGGGCGCCGATGTGTTCCGCATCAATATGAGCCATACCGACCATGAACTGATGCGCACGCTGGTCGGACGCATCCGCGCTGTCGAGGAAGCGGTTGGCCGGCCGATCGGCATCCTCGCCGACCTACAAGGACCGAAGCTGCGCGTCGGCAAGTTCGCCAACGGGAAGGAAGTGCTGACGCAAGGCCAGACCTTCACCCTCGATGACAATCCCGAACCTGGCACCTCGACCAGGGTCTATCTGCCGCATCCGGAAATCCTGAGCTCGGTCGAAGCCGGCCATCGCCTGCTGATCGACGATGGCAAGCTCGAGCTGAAGGCGGTGAAGAGCGACGGCAAGTCGATCGTCTGCACCGTCGTCGCCGGCACCACGATTTCCGACAAGAAAGGCGTCAGCCTGCCCGACACCGACCTCCCGGTCGGTGCGCTGACCGAAAAGGATCGCAAGGATCTCGATGCCGTGCTGGCCACAGGCGTCGACTGGGTTGCGCTGTCCTTCGTGCAGCGGCCGGAGGATCTGGCCGAAGCGCGCAAGATCGCACGCGGCCGGGCGCTGATCATGGCCAAGATCGAAAAGCCGCAGGCCGTCGCCCGGCTGGCCGAGATCATCGAATTGTCCGACGCGCTGATGGTCGCCCGCGGCGATCTCGGCGTCGAGATGCCGCTCGAGGCGGTGCCCGGCATCCAGAAGCAGATCACGCGCGCGGCACGCCGCGCCGGCAAGCCGGTGGTGGTTGCAACGCAGATGCTGGAATCGATGATCACGGCGCCGGTGCCGACCCGCGCCGAAGTGTCCGATGTTTCGATCGCCGTCTTCGAAGGCGCCGATGCCATCATGCTGTCGGCGGAATCGGCGGCGGGTGCCTATCCCGTCGAGGCCGTGGCAATGATGAACCGTATCGCCACCAAGGTCGAAACCGATCCGACCTATGCCGGCATCATCAACGCCCAGCGCTCCGAGCCGGAAGCGACCGGCGCCGATGCCATTTCGCTGGCCGCGCGCGAAATCGCCGAAACGCTGAAGCTGTCGGCGATCATCACCTACAC
>NZ_RZOL01000515.1:0-3736 GCF_004022985.1 Mesorhizobium sp. M7A.F.Ca.ET.027.02.1.1
ATGAGGAAGAATGCCGGCCCGGTGGTCAGGGCGGTGGCGCAGGCGCTGCTGGCCAGCGTCGGCGACAGCTAACAGATCAGGCCTCGCGACCAAACCGCGACGCTTCATGACGCGCGCCCCAGGCCGGCATGGCGGCCTCGATCTCGGCCTCCGACTTGAAGGCATCGGAGGCGTAGCGATCGACACGGAACCGCTCGGCGGAAACGAACGGGGTGTGCCCGAGGACCAGTTCGCAGGATAGCCGGCCAAGACCCGGTCCATGGGTGACGCCGCTCTCATTGTCGCCGCCGACGACCACGACATTGTCGCTGCCGGGCACCTTGCCGACGACAAGGCCGTTGTCCGGCGTGTAGCACGGCACGCCTTGCGCCCAGCTCGCGATCGTCGAACCGCGCAGCGGCGGGAACACAGTCTGCAACTCGGCAAGCTCCTGCTCGGAGGTCTCCCGCATCAGCTCGATATTGTGCGGCTGGCCAGGTTCGATCTCGTTGTCGTCGGTCTTGTAGAGAGGTTTGTAATGCCGGCCGGTTCCCCACATGACGGCGCCGAATGTTTCGCGCAGCCACAGCCGCAATTCGCGGCACTGGACCGTGGGAATGGTCGACGGCAGCCCGCGATCGTCGGTGACGATGCGCGTTGCGACGACGCGCAGCAGCGGCAACTTCCAGCCGAGGCCTGACATGACCTGGTTGTTCCAGGCGCCGGCGGCAACGATCACGCCGTCAGCCTCAAGGCTGCCCTGATCGGTCTCGATGGTCACCCGGTCGCCGGCATCATGGACGGCCGTTACGCGTGTGCCGCTGCGAAAAACACCGCCAAGCTCGCTGATCTGGCCGGTCAGTACCCCCATCGCCAGCTTGGTGTCGAGCTGGATGCCATGCGGATTGTAGGCGGCCGAATGGACCCGCGCCGGATCGATGAGGCCCTGCATCTTCTGGCCGATCTGCGCGGCGTTCAAATCCTGCATTTCCGGTGGGGCATAGGGTGAGTCCAGCACCGGTCGGACGAAACGCTCGCGCCCGTCCTCGGTCAGCGCCATGATCAAGGTGCCGTTTGGCCGATAACCGATCTCGACGCCGACCTCGTGCAGCCTGCGATAGAAATCGAGGCCATATTGCTGCAGTTGAAGGCCTTCTTCACCGAGCGGGATCATGCCGGCGGACCAATGGGAGACGAAGCCCGCGCCGGCGCTGGTGGTCGCGGCACCCGGCTGACCCGCATCGATGACCGTCACCCGGCGCACGCCGGACGCAGCAAATGGAAAGCCGCGCTGCAGCCGATAATGCCGCCGCCGATCACGGCGATATGCCTGCTATCGCTCCCGCCATGGCTTCCGTTTGAGCTCATCTTTGTTCTCCCTTTTGCCGATGGTCCGGTCGGAGCGACATGCAGCGACGGCGACCATACAGGCCCGTTCGGAGCTGTCTAGACACATGTGTCTGTGGCCTGATACTTGACGCGTACTGCATCTGGATCACACGTCCGGAACGCCGCTTGATCTGGCCTTCCGTTGTTGGTGTTGCCGAGAGAGCGAGGAAAAAGTGAGCGTTTCGACTGCCGCCCAGGCCATTTTCGACAGTGAAATCATATGGGACGCGCATTCCGGCTTCATGCCGGATCCGGCGGCGGACCTGAACAATCTGCAGATCTGGCGCGATGCCGGCATCGACTATCTGTCCATCGATGTCGGCTTCGACCTGTTGCCCTGGGAGCAGACAGTGCGGACCCTCGCGAATTTCCGCCACTGGATCCTTGCCAACCCTGAGCACTACACGCTGGTCTCCTCCGTCGCGGAAATCCGCAAGGCCAAGCTCGAGGGCAAACTGGCGATCACCTTCGACATCGAGGGCATGAACGCGCTCGACGGCCGCGTCGAGATGGTGGAATTTTATCACCATCTGGGCGTCCGCCAGATCCTGTTTGCCTACAACAGGAACAACCTCGCCGGCGGCGGTTGCCACGATGTCGAGACCAGCCTGACGGCGTTCGGCCGCGAGGTCATCGACGAGATGAACCGTCTCGGCATGTTCGTCGACGTCACCCACACCGGCTATCGCACTTCGATGGAGGTGATGGAATATTCCAACCGGCCGGTGATCTTCTCGCACTCCAACGCCAAGGCCTTGTGCGGCCATGGCCGCAACATCACCGACGAGCAGATAAAGGCCTGCGCGCGCACCGGCGGCATCGTCGCGATTGTCGGGCTCAATCGTTTCCTGGGAGAAGGGCGGACGGACTCGGACAGGCTGGCTGACCACATTGAATATCTCGTCGATCTGGCTGGCCCAAATCATGTCGGCATCGGGCTGGACTACGCCTTCCCCGTCGACGTCAAAGGCATCGACCGTATCATTTCCGACAATCCGCAATTCTGGCCCAAGAGCGAATATCCGGAAGGGGCGACGACCTACGCGGCTCCCGGCCAGATGCGCGAACTGACCGATGTGCTTCTGCGCCGCGGCCAGTCCGAGCAGACCGTGCGCAACGTCCTGGGCGGCAATTTCGTGCGCCTGGCGGCCGAAATCTGGAAGTGAAGGTAGCGGAGAGCGCGTCTCCGCTCCAGCTCTTGATCCAGGCCCCACCGAATGGCGGGCCAGGCCGCACCGTGTGCGCGATCACATTTCGCGCTTAGCCGCTTGCCTATGCCGACGCAGCGGCGGGGTCGGATCGGATATCAAGATTTCCCGCAAGATCGTCCGTATCCAAGATTCGGACATGCCGGCAAAATTTTCGCTAGACATAGATGTCTATTATTAGCAGTTTTAGCGGACCGGTACATTCGGCCCGGCTTGGAGAATGGCCCGCGGCCTGAAAAACAAGACAACGAAAACAGCAGAGGGGTAGAGCATGTCCATTCTAGCCGACACCAGGGTTTCGCGCCGCAGCTTGCTCGCCGGAGCCGGCGCTTTCGGCCTCGCCTCAATGGTCAATCCAAAAGTTTCCTGGTCGAGCGACGGGCCGATCCTCAAGGTGCGATCCTACGCCGACATCCAGACGCTCGACCCTTGCTTCCGGCTGGCGGCGCCTGAAGGCGACATCACCAGCGTCATCTTCGCCGGTCTCGTCGTCACCACGCCGGGCGATAGCTGGGGCTGGCGGCCGATGGCGGCGGAAACGATCAAGCAGCTCGATCCGCTGACCGTCTCCTTCCAGCTGCGCGACAATATCGGCTTCACCGATGGCTACGGCCAGATGACGGCGGAAGACGTCAAGTTTTCGATCGAACGCATCGCCGACCCCGCCAACAAGAGCCCCTATTCCGGCGACTGGGCAACGCTCAAGGAGGTCGAGGTCAAGGACAAGCTGTCGGGGCTGATCCACCTGAAGCAGGCCTTCGCGCCGCTGTGGACGTCGACCTTGCCGACGCCGTCCGGCACCATCCTGTCGAAGCGCGCCATCACCGAGCTCGGTGGCAAGATGGGCGTCAAGCCGGTGGCCCAGTCGGGCCCCTACATCCTGAAGGAATGGCTGCCCAAGCAGCGCACGGTGCTGGTGCGCAATCCCGACTGGAAGTACGAGCAGGGCGCCTTCGCGGAAATCCACATCCATCCGATCGAGGATGAGAAGACCGCCGAACTTGGATATGAGGCCGGCGACCTCGACTACACCTGGACCGCGGTCTCCTCGATCTCGCGGCTGAAGCAGACGCCGCCGCCAAAAACGACCGTGGTGGAGAAGCCGTCGCTGGCCTTTGTCTGGCTTGGCATGAACCAGGATGTCGCCCCTTTCGACAATC
>NZ_RZOL01000516.1:0-3694 GCF_004022985.1 Mesorhizobium sp. M7A.F.Ca.ET.027.02.1.1
GCGCCGTCCATGGACTGCGCACGCCGAACACGAGCTGATCCCTGAATATTGCCGTATCGGTCATGTCGTCCGGTAGCGGCAGCTGTTTGTTTTCGCCGGAAGGCAGCCGAAGGAAGATGTGCGAAGCGAAGAAATTCAGCGTTCGAGCCAGGACCAGATAGCGTCTGTCACCGTCGTACTCGACAGCGGCACCAACGGCGAGATCCTCTTTCTGCGCCTCGAAGAACGGCGTCGCGTCTTCCAGCTTGGTACCGCGCTTCCACAGTTTTATGACTCGCGGATAGCCGGACTCGGTCTTGTCGGCCTCGTCGAAAGCGGCCGAAACGATGACGGTGTCCTTGTCCAGCCAGCTGAAGCCCGACTTGGAAGCGGGCGCACGAAACCCGCCCTCGACAAAGGACTTGGTCGCGATGTCGAATTCGCGCATCTCGCTGGCGTCGCCGCCATCCGGCGACATACTCACCAGGCAACGGTTGAAGTCCGGATAGAGTCGGCTTGCGCCGCCAAAAACCCATTTTATCCCCTCCTTCGCCGCAAGCTGGTCGAAGTCGATGATCGTTTCCCAGTCGGGCTTCTCGGTCTTGTAGGAAGCGACGGTCGTGCGGCGCCAGAGGCCGAGCACATTGGTCTTGTCCTGCCAGAAATTGTAGACATGGCCGGCTTTTGCCGCGCCGACCGCGATGTTGTCCTCGGCCGTCATCAGGTCGAGCGCGGTCTGGAACGACGCCTGATAGGACGGATCGCCCTGCAATTCGCCAACCGTGACCTCGTTCTGGCGATGTACCCAGTCCAATGACTGTTTGGCTGTCCTGTCCTCCAGCCAGAGGAAGGGATCGTTGGTCGAGGGGGTGGAATTCGGCGTCTGGGTGGCAGGCTTGGTCATCAGGTCTCCGATAAACGCGTTGCTTTGAAAAAGCCAACGCCGATAGGCCGTATCGATATTAACTATGCTCAGCGCACAATTGAGGCTTTCCGCCCACCAGCGAGGCTAGCAATAGCCAGCGCCAGGCACATCAAGCCAAGCGTGATCGGCAGACCTCTCGCGCCCATAACATCCATGGCGCCGCCCGCCAGCGGCGGCACGGCGATGCCGCCGACGCCCCACATCAAGGAAAAGGCCGCATTGCCGGCAACCAGTGCGGAACCGGTGAAGCGTTCGCCGAGCTCGATGATGGACATCGTGTAAATGCCGTAGGAAACCGCGCCCCAGACAAAGATCATCGGCCAGATCAGCGGCGACTCGATGAGAAGCGGAAGCAGGACGCAGCCGAGCACCGTGATCGCGACGCAGGCAAGCCGCACCAGGCGCGCGGAAAGCCTTTCTGCCAAAAGGCCGAGCGGCACCTGCATGGCGATATTGCCTGCAATCATCGCCGACAGCAGCGCCGACATGCGGGTCTCGGTGATGCCGTGACGGGTGCCATAGACAGGCAGCAACGCCAGCGCGCCCTGTTCGAAGCCGGCGGCGACTATGACGGCAAACAAAAGCAGCCACGCCAGCGGCATGAAACCCAGGACGGAAATCTGATGCCCGGTCTCGTCGACCCTGGGCAAGCGCGGCAGCACCAAGCCCAGGCAGATGCCGCACAGCACGAAGGCGGAGATGCCGACGAGGAAGGGCGGCCAGCCCTCGGTGCCGACTGCAAGCAGGCATAGCGGCCCGGCCGCGAAACCGGCCGAGATGATCGTCGAATAGACACCCATGACGCGCCCTCGCCGCGCCGGCGGCGCCAGCGCGATGACCCAGATCTCGCTCAGCACATAGAGCGGGTTGGTCACCACACCGATCAGGAAGCGCAGGGGAAACCACAGATAGACATTCTGCGTCCAGCCGATCAGCGCCAGCACGACAGCCGAAAGCGCCGCACAGGTAAGCGCTGTGCGCCCTGCCCCGAACCGGCGGGCCAGCGCCGGGATCAATGGCGACGACAGGATGAAACCAATCGGCGTCATGGCCGCCGACAGGCCGATCATCGCCGGCGAAACGCCCTGGCGCTGCAGGATGAAGCTCAGCAGCGGATAGGACAACCCTTGCGCGATGGCGAACACCGAGACGGTCGCGATCACACCGGTGATCGCCGCCCATTGCATCGTCTCGTCCTCGTTCGATTCAACCAAATTCATTGTGCGCACCGCTATCGAGGCTGCAGGATTAGCGATTGAGCAACGCGGTGGTAAGCCCCTGGCAGGCGAAAACCGCTTGCTCCAGACAATGCCTGTCAGGAGGTTGGGCCTGTCAGGAAGTTGGGCCTGTCAGGAAGTTGGGCCTGTCAGGAAGTTGGGCCGGTCAGGAGGTTGAGCTCGTCAGGAAGCTCGGCGCACGGACGACCGATACAGCGCGAACATCACCAGCACCGCGTCGAGGCCGGCGATCACGACCGGCAGCCCGAGCGGGCCGATGCCTTGCATGAGCACGCCGGCACCGGGTGGGCCGACGATGCCACCGACGCCCCACATCAGTGCAAAGGCAGCGTTGCCGGCGACCAGCACAGAGCCCTTGAACCGGCTGCCGAGTTCGACCAATGCCATGGTGTAGACGCCGTAACCGACCGCGCCCATCACCAGCAGCACGACCCAGATCAACGGCGTTGTGATCAGCAAAGGCAGCAAAAGCGCGCAAACGGTTGTTGCCAGCGCGCAGACGATGATCATGGCGCGGCCGCCAAAACGCTCCGCCAGAAGGCCGAGTGGTATCTGCAGCAGGATGTTGCCGAGGGAAAGCGCCATCACCAGCGAGGCCAGAACGGCTTCCGCCAGGCCATAGCTGGCGCCGAAGACCGGGACCAGCGCATAAGTGCTCTGCTGAACCGCCGCCGAGACAAGCACGGCAAGCAGCAGCGCAGGCGCCACCTTGGCAAAGCCGACAAGGCCGCTGGCAGGCTGGTCGTCATCCTCGAACCCGGTCAGCTTAGACGAGACCGCGTGCAGGATCACCGCGCAGAGCGCGAAACCGGCGACGCCGACCATGAAGGGCGCCCAGCCCGACGTACCGAGCAGGGTCAGCGCGAATGGTCCGGCGGCGTAGCCGGCGCCCATCAGCGTGTTGAACACGCCCATCACCCTGCCGCGCCGCGATGGCGGCGCCAGCGACAGTGCCCACACCTCGCCGAGGATGTAGAGCGGGTTGATGACGACGCCGATGATGAAGCGGATGACGAACCAGGCCACCCAGTCCTGCAGATAGCCGATACCCAGGAAGCAGAGCGCGCCGATCAGCGAGCAGCCGACCGCCAGATTGCGTGCACCGACAAGCCGCACAGCCGCGGGCACGAAAGAAGCCGAAAGGATCAGCCCGAGCGGCATCATCGCCGCCGACAAGCCGATCAGCGCTGGCGACATGCCTTGTTTCTGCATCAGCAGCGTGAACAGCGGCGAACTCAACCCCTGCGCCGCGCCGAACATCGCAAGTGCCGCGGTGACGCCGGCAAGCGCTGCCCACTGCGTTCCTGCTTCGCCTTCGTTCGAGCCGGTCGCAACCATGCTGCCATCCATGTGAATTGCTGGCCATCCGGCCGGCAAGCCCGAGTAGCTATCGGTTCGATCCAGGCAAAGGAAGGGCCGCCCGGCGAAATCCGCTTGCGCCAACGAGGCGGCGGGATCAGGCCGATGTCGTGGCCGCGCAACTGCCGTTCCGGCATGTCGCTTCCCTCGCCCTAGTGGTCGCCGCCTCCGCAATGGCTGGACAGCCGCCGGT
>NZ_RZOL01000517.1:0-3680 GCF_004022985.1 Mesorhizobium sp. M7A.F.Ca.ET.027.02.1.1
GCCCTGATTGTTCCATTCGGGTACGTCGGCGCGCGGTCCGATCTGCATCCAGCCGACCGCCTGGCCATCCTCGAATGCCAGCAGTCCGGGCGGCGGGCCGGCCTCGATACGCGCCTTGATGTGGTCCTTGTTGCGTTCCCGGCTGCTCTCGCGGCGCATCGCCGGCGCCAGCCGGAAATGCGTGCACCAGCAGCCGTAGCAGGCGCCTTGCTTGCCGAAGAGGTCCTCGAATTCAGCCCAAAGCTCGGGTGCAAGCGGCGCTATGGTCGTGCTCATGCGTTCTCCCCAGGCCAGCCTTGTCGCTGGCCTTGCACTGTCGTACCATTGCTTCTGTTCTCTTTATGTTCGCAGCGATGGCGGCCCCTGTCAACAATCCCGATCACGGCTTTTGCCGCGACTGCCTGACGTTTCAGCGCAGCCAGGCGCGCCGCTGCGAGCGCTGCGGTAGTCCTCGGCTTGTGCGTCATCCAGAGCTTTACCGGCTGCATCTGGCCCATATCGATTGCGACGCCTTCTATGCGGCGATCGAAAAGCGCGACAATCCGGCGCTCAAGGACAAGCCGCTGATCATCGGCGGCGGCAAGCGCGGCGTCGTCTCCACCGCATGCTATATCGCCCGCATCCAAGGCGTGCGCTCGGCCATGCCGATGTTCAAGGCGCTCGAAGCCTGCCCGGAGGCGGTGGTCATCAGCCCCAACATGGAAAAATACGTGCGCGTCGGCCGCGAAGTGCGCGCCATGATGCAAGCGCTGACACCGCTGGTCGAGCCGCTGTCGATCGACGAGGCGTTTCTCGACCTCGCCGGCACCGAACGGCTGCACGGCCTGCCGCCCGCTGTGGTGCTGGCGCGCTTCGCGCAGGCCGTCGAGAAGGAGATCGGCATCACCGTTTCGGCCGGCCTGTCCTATTGCAAGTTCCTCGCCAAGATTGCGTCTGACTTTCGCAAGCCGCGCGGTTTCTCGGTCATCGGCGAGGCCGAGGCAGTCGGCTTCCTCTCGGCGCAGCCGGTGACCATGATCTGGGGTGTCGGAAAGGCATTCAACGCCACGCTGGAGCGTGACGGCATCCGCACCATCGGCCAGTTGCAGCAGATGGATCGCGGCGACCTGATGCGCCGCTACGGCACGATGGGCGACCGGCTCTACCACCTTTCGCGCGGCGAGGACGTCCGCCGCGTCGATCCCGACCAGGATGCCAAGAGCGTATCGGCCGAAACCACCTTCGACACCGATATCGCGTCGCTGGAGGAACTGGTCGCGGTTCTCAGGGGCCTTTCGGAAAAGGTCTCGGCACGGCTGAAAAAGTCAGGCATTGCCGGGCGCACCGTGGTCTTGAAGCTGAAGACCCAGGATTTCAAGCTGCGCACGCGCAATCGCCAGCTCGGCGATCCGACCCGGCTCGCCGACCGCATCTTTCAGACCGGGGTGGAGCTTCTGCGCAAGGAAACCGACGGCACGAAGTATCGGCTGCTTGGCATCGGCGTCAGCGACCTCTCGGACGACGACAAGGCCGACCCGCCCGATCTGGTCGACATCCAATCGCGCAAGCGCGCCATGGCCGAAGGCGCCATCGACGCCCTGCGCGACAAGTTCGGCCGCAAGGCGGTGGAAACCGGCTACACATTCGGCAAGGGCCGCCACACCCATCCGCCGGAGCCGCTCGAGGATTAGGTGCGCTGCAGATCAATCCTGCTCGTCACCACGCTCTTGCCGGTTTTCGGGTCGGTGTCGATGACGGTCAGCCGCATGCCCTTCTCGCCGCGTTTCTCGACCTTCATCTGCGCCCTTCGGTCGCCATTGACCTCCTTGGCCCAGCGAATGCCCAGGTTGATCGCGTTGCCCGAACGGCTGCCGTTAAGCTGCGCCGGTCCCGTGCGAGAGCCGACATAGGTGCCGCTGTATTTGGCACCGCTGGCCTTCAGGTCCGCGCTGATGGCGCGCGTGACCACGACAAGTCCCCGGCAATTGCCGTCGAGCGACAGGGAGGTCGATGTCGCGTTCGAGCTGAACGTGCAGGACACGTTCACGGTCGGCGCATCGGTGGTGACCTTGACGATACCCTTGCCGGCGAAATTGCCCTTGAACGCCTGGAGAAATTGGGCCTCGTCGGCATGTGCCGCGCCTGCCGCAACCAATAAGCCGCCGGCAAGCGCGAATTGCGCGAAGGATCTCATTGAAGCTCTCCTTGTCGATCTTGAAAAAGGCGGGACGGTCCGCGAGCACGGCTGACCACCGGAACTCAACGCCACTTGCCGTTTCAGGTTCCGCCCGCCACACGACTGTTTTACAACATCCAGCCAGTCGCGACTGGCCCAGAAGAATGCCTTGTGTAGCGATTGCGGCAGAAGCCCTCGCCTGCGACACAGCGCGAATGGCACCCACCCCCTCGATCCCCAAGGCCGGGTTCTGGATGGCACTGTCGATCGCTTCCTTCCTTGGGATGACGGTCGCCGGCCGAGCCACGACAGCGGAGCTCAACGTCTTCCAGGTGCTTGAGTTGCGCTCTGTGATCGGCTTCTTCATTCTTCTGCCGCTGGTGATGATGAGTGGCGGTTTTCGAGCCATGCGCACGCAGCGCCCCATTGCCCATATCGCCCGCAACGTCATCCATTACACGGGCCAGGCGGCCTGGCTCTACGCCCTCACTTTGATCCCGCTGGCGGTGCTGATCTCGATCGAATTCACCACGCCGATCTGGACAGCTATCCTGGCGGTGATTTTTCTGGGTGAAAGGCTGAACCGGCCCAAGCTGGCAGCGATCGGGCTGGGGCTGATCGGCGTGGTGATCATCGTGCGCCCCGGTGTCGGCTCGGTCGACGTGCTGGGTGCCGCGGCCTGCTTCGGCATCTCGGTGGTCACGATCAAATCGCTGACCCGGACTGACAGCGTCGTGCGCATCATCTGCTGGATGCTGATTATCCAGTCGATGGTCGGTCTCATCCCGGCGCTCTATACGTGGCGCAATCCGCCACTGGAGCTATGGCCGTGGATCGTGCTGATCGCTTTCACCGGCATGTCGTCGCATTTCTGTATGGCCCGCGCGCTTGGCTATGCCGATGCGACCATCGTCTCGCCGATGGATTTTCTGCGCGTGCCGCTATCGGCGCTGATTGGCTGGCTGCTCTATAGCGAGCAGATCGATGCCTTCACCGCCGGCGGCGCGCTGCTGATCCTGATGGGCAATCTGCTCAATCTTCAGCGCATGGCTATAAAGCCGGCCGAAGTGGCGGCGTCGTAGTACCCGGCCGTCAGTTCCCTTCGTCGGGTATGTTGAGAAGATGACCGCAGGCTTTGCAATGCACGGCGTCCGGCTCGTGCCGCCGCAAGCCGCACTGCGGACAGGGAAACAAAACCTTGGCTGGCCGGAAGATCGCCTGAGCCAGTCTGACAAACAGCGATATGCCGATGATCATGGTGACGATTGCGGTCAGCTTGCCGGCTATGCCCGGCAGCACGATGTCGCCGAAGCCGGTCGTCGTCACCGTGGCGACGGTGAAATAAAGCGCGTCGACATAGTTTTCCAGACCGGCGCCAGTGCGGAAGAAGAACGTGTAGACGAAGCCGGTGATGACGAACAGGAAGGTCAAAAGGTTGATGACCGCGTGGCTGGCCTCGCGCCACGGCCTCAGGCCGCGCATCTCCAGATGCCGCCAGAGCGAACCGCTGCGCGACAGCGACCAC
>NZ_RZOL01000518.1:0-3671 GCF_004022985.1 Mesorhizobium sp. M7A.F.Ca.ET.027.02.1.1
GCTCGGGCCTGTACAGCCCGTCCTGCCACCCGTCGGCGGCATCGGCAAGTGCCGCGGTCGACAGCGTTACCACACCGCCGAGAAGTTCCGGCCGGTGCTGCGCTTCGATGGTGGCCGTCCGCGGCAGCGTCAGGCGATGCGGCTGGCTGTCATTGTCTGATGCCTCGACGCAATAGATCAGCGGGCCGCGCGACAGCGCGACTCGGCCGGCATCCTGGCGCACCTGCGGGTTGGCATAGAGCCGCTCGATCGGCATTTCGAGATCGAGCCGGACATCATCGCCCTTCTTCCATGTCCGCTTGATCGCGGCGTAGCCGTCGCTGGTGATCTCAGCCAGCTTGATGGCCTCGCCGTTCACCTTCAACTGGGCACTGGCGCTCCAGGCGGGAATGCGCAAGTGCAAGGTGAATTCGACCGGCGCCTGCGGTTCAAGCGTGATCTCGACGGCGCCGTCCCAGGGATACCTGCTCGCCTGTGTCAGGCTGACCGGGACGCCCGATATGTCGAAACGGGCGGTCGAGTCGCCATAGAGGTGGATGGCCAACGCATCGTCGGCCAGGCTGTAGAAATAGCTGCCGATCGAGGCGACCATGCGACCGATATTGGGTGGGCAGCACGGGCAGCGGTGCCATTTCCACCTGTTGTGCTTGCCCCGGCTTTCCAATGGATTCTCGTAGAAAAACAGCGAGCCGTCGAGCGACAGGCCCGAGATCGAACCGTTGTAGAGGGCGCGTTCCATCATGTCCGCGTAGCGGGCGTTCGGCCCCATGCCAAGCATGCGGCTGGCCCAGAACACCAGGCCGACCGCGGCGCAGGTCTCGGCATAGGCGCTTTCGTTGGGCAGGTCGTAGTCGCTGGTGAACCCCTCATTGTGCGCCGACGGTCCCAGTCCGCCGGTGACGTAGAGGCTCTTGGTGGTGAGATCGTCCCACAGAAGGTCGAGTGCTGCTCGCAGCGTATCATCGCCATATTCGGTCGCGATGTCGGCCATGCCGGAATAGAGGTACATCGCCCTGACAGCATGGCCGACAACCTTGTGCTGTTCTCGCACCGGGATGTGCGATTGGCTGTATTCATAGGTCTTGAAATGATAGGCCTTCGGGTCGGCGCCGCGGGCGCGGGCCTCCTCGTCGAAATAATGCGGCTGCTGCCCGCGCTGGTCGATGAAGTATCTGGCCAGCTCCATGTATTTCCGCTCGCCTGTCACCCGCGCCAGCTTGACCAGCGCCAGCTCGATCTCCTCATGTCCGCAATAGCCCTTCTTCTTGCCGGGCTCGGGGCCGAGCACCGACGCGATATGGTCGGCATAGCGGCACATGATGTCGAGCAGCTTGCGTTTTCCCGTCGCCTGGTAATAGGCGACCGCGCCCTCGATCAGGTGGCCGGCGCAATAGAGCTCGTGGCAGTCGCGCAGATTGGTCCAGCGCTTGCCGGGCTGGATGCGCTGATACCAGCTCGAGAGATAGCCGTCCTCCTGCTGCAGCTTGCCATACATGTCGATGACGGCATCGATCTTCTTCTCCAGTTCGGGGTTCTTGCGCCGGTAAAGCGAATAGGCCGCGGTCTCGATCGTCTTGCCGAGATCGGAATCCCAGAACATCTGCGTGGTCACCGTCGATCCAGTGAATTCCGCGCCCTGGCGGTCGGCTTCGTCGGGGGAGGGCGAGTGGAAGGGGATGACTATGCCGGGCGAGGGGCGGTCCGGATCGATCTGCTCCAGCATGCGGGCCTCGACGCAGCGCTCGTAGAGGATGTCGGCGGTGCGTGTGGCGACAGCGTCGGCGCGGTCGCCCCAGAAGCCGTGCACGTCGACCTGCGGCACCGGCAGCGGGCGGAAGGCGAGCTTCGGTTTTCCTTTTGCGGATGGCGATGCGGTCATGAACTTACTCCATTCTATTTGACGGCCCCGGCCATCAGGCCGCGGATGTAGAAGCGCTGCAGCGCCAGGAAGAGGATGAGGCACGGCACCATCATCACGGTGACGCCCGCCTGCACCGCGCCCCAGTCGATGGCGCCAAAGCGGCCCGACTGCAGTGCGGTCATCATCACCGGCAGCGTGAACTTGGATTGGTCGGTCATCAGCACGAGGGCGGCGAGGAATTCGTTCCAGGCGCCGAGGAAGGCAAACAGGGCGATGGTGACGACGCCCGGCCAGACCAGCGGCAGCATCACCTTCAAAAGCATTGTGAGATTGCTGGCACCGTCCATGCGGGCGGCCTCCTCGATTTCGCGCGGCACGGCGTCGAAGGCGTTGCGCATCATGAAGATCGAGAACGGCAGTTGCAGCGTCACATAGACGCCGACCAGGCCGGTCAGGGTGTTGTGCAGGCCAAGCTTGGTCAGCACCAGGAAGATCGGCGTCAGGATCGACTGGAACGGGATCATGATCGTCGACAGGATGAGGATAAAGAACAGGTCCTTGAACGGAAACCGAAACCGCGAAAAGCCGTAGCCGGCCAGCACGCTGACGGCGACCGACAGCACGACCGTCATCAGCGAGACATAGATGCTGTTTTGCGCAGAGGCCCACAGCCCGTCGCCGAAGCTGTTGAGCGTGGCATAGTTCTCCAGCGAGAACCCCGACGTCGGCCAGGGCGGCAGCGGCGGCAGGCGTGCTTCGGCCGCCGGCTTGAACGCCGACAGCACCGCCCAAACAATCGGCGCGGCGAACAGCACCGAGGCGACGATGCCGGTAGAATGCTCTGCGACGCGGCTCAGGAGCCGGCGGCTACGGGAGGCTGCCTGCGCCATCAGTCGAGACCCTCCGGCTTGCGCAACAACCATAGCTGGACGAGGCTGAGCGCCACCAGGATGACCAGCAGCACCATGGAAAGTGCCGCGCCATAGCCGAGCTTGAACGACACGAAGGACTGGTTGAAGATCCAGTAGACCGCCGTCAGCGTCTGGTTGCGCGGGCCGCCGCGCAGGATGATGTAGAATTGGTCGAAGGCGAGGATCGAGCCGGCGACCGACAGGATCAGCGCCAGCGCCAGCGTGCGGCGCATCAGCGGCAGGGTGATCGCCCTGAACCTGGCGAAAGGCCCGGCACCGTCGATGACGGCCGCCTCCTGCAGGTCCTGCGGGATCGATTGCAGGCCGGCCATCAGGATGATCATGGTGAAACCGGCGACCTTCCAGACGACCATGGCGATGATCGACCAGAAGGCCGGCTGGAAGGTGGCCAGAAGGTTGAACTTCCTGTCGATCAGTCCGAGGTCGTAAGCGGCCGGGCTGAACAGGCCGGAATCGACATTCAGCAACCACGACCAGAGCAGGCTGGCCGAGGCGAAACCGACAACCGCCGGCATGAAGAACATGGTGCGGTAGAGATTGGTCAGCGGCCGCGGCCGTTCGACGAACAGCGCCAGCGGAAAGGCCACCACGAAGATCGCGATGGTGACGATCACCGTGTAGAAGGCGGTGAAGCGCAGCGCGTTCCAGAACCTGGTGTCGCGCAGGATGGCGACGTAATTGCCGAGGCCGATAAAGCTGTGCTCGCCCATCAGCGGCCAGTTGTGCAGCGACATCCACGCCGTCATGCCGAGCGGGATCAGGAAAAAGACGACGACCAGCGCGACAGCCGGCGCGACATAGAGCAGGCCGATCCATTGTTGGCGGCTGGCGACCCTGCGGGCGCGGGGCGGGGCAGGGGTTGCTGCGGTGATGGTCAT
>NZ_RZOL01000519.1:0-3668 GCF_004022985.1 Mesorhizobium sp. M7A.F.Ca.ET.027.02.1.1
CCTTCACCATCTCTTCTCGTGCGAGCCGCGCTGCAACAGCTTCCGCTCGAACTACCCGCTGGTCCAGCACGAGTTCGAAAGAACGATGCAGGATTGCGGGCGGGTCGAAGACGACGCCTTCGAGCCCAAAGGTGGGAAGGGCGCTGTTGCGCGGGCGACGCTCTATTTCATGCTCCGATATGCCGGTATGTCGGCAGGCGCTATGCCGGCCAGCGGCTGAAAACGCTTTTGGCTTGGCACGAACAATATGCCCCTGACGAGTGGGAAAAACATCGCAATGCGGCGATCTACGTCCTTCAAGGCAATCGGAATCCGCTGATCGATTTCCCCGAGTGGGCCCTGCGCCTGCAGTTCGAAGGCTGACGAAATCGATCATGTCGGAGAGCACGCGCGCTTGGGAAACGGCTGGGACAAGTGTCAACTGCCAAGTGACCGCGGTGCTCCTGACGTTAGGCGCGCCTATGTAGGCGAGCCGTCGATTGCGCCCGAACACCTTCGCTGTGCCTGCAATCAGGGAACTGATTGCATCCGTGAAACACCGTCCCGTTCTTGTTGCGCTTCTCGACCATCTGGCCCACCAGACAAACGGGGCATTGACGCAAGGCAGCGCCTTCGATTGTCTCGTAGCGCACCTCATACCCGGCTATCTCGCAAAGTTCCCGGATATAGCGGGACGGCTGGCGGCTGTTGGTGATGAGATATACGCCCCGGCTGGCGCGCGTGAGCGCGACGTAGAACAGGCGTCGTTCTTCAGCATATGCCCGAATATTCATTCTGCCATTTAGCTTCTAAAAGATAGGTCTCGCCCTCGAGCGCGAAGCTGCCGTCAATCTGCTCTCCAGTCAGGCGAAACGAGCCACGTGGTGCAAGGTTGTATGCCGCGAACAGATCATGAAGAAATTTCTCGAAGGCATAACCACGGGGCTGAGGTGCAAGCTTGCTGACCTCGAGCAGTTGTTGGGAGAGCAAGCTCACCTGCGCCGCTGTTGGTTTCCCAGCTATGGGTTTTTGCACCGGCGCTGGATTTCGTACCGGAAGCATGTTGAGAAAAGAATCGTCCGTGAGTTCCGGGATTCGAAATGAACCCCCACGCAGCAGAGTATTCAGTTGCTCGATCTCCTCTCGCATTAGCGGCTCGCCACGCCCCCGGCGCCACGTCAAAGACTGACGCACAATCGCATTGATGAGAGGGCAGAACCGATTCCGCCGATGTTCCAGCGTGGCGGTGAGAAGCTGAACCAGCGATGGAAGCTTGCTGCCTTGTTGCCAGAACTCGCCAACTCCGACCTCATTTGCGGCAAGCGGAAATGCAGTGCGGGAGTTCCCGCTGCCGGGCAGGAAGTCATTAAGCAGATCAGCAATTGCACTGACGGCGGTCGCCTCTTTCATACTGATCGACATCGGCTACTCTCTCCCCGCCTATGCTTATGCTTTCACATACCGTATTGCGTCCCGGAAACCGCGCCCCGATCTCCGAGGCACTCCATCACAGTGCGTCGCCGGAAATCGGTACAAAATGATGCGTCCAGTTGGAATGATCTGGGAGAGATAGTCGAAATCCCGGATGTTTCCGGTCAGGACGCTCGCACCCAATTGCCTTGCCTGCAGGAAAATCAGGGCATCATTGATAAAGCGTCGCTCGTGACCCTCGCCTTTCGGCATCTTGCTCAGCCGGAAAAGCAGGCCGGCAATGATGCCGGCCTGTCCCCAAGTCGTCGCTTCGGGGGCGTGAAGCCTATGCGTCGGCACGTCGTCAATCGTCTGCTGGATAATTTCCAGGGCCGATTTCGTCGACGCGTGAGCCGGATCAAGGCGGCCAAACGCATGTGTCAGTTCGGAAAGACAAACTGCCGAATGGTGACAGAGCCGATACCTCAGGAGCGCATCCACCGCTTCAGGCGTTCGTCCCTGCAGGACGTCCAAATAAACACTGGTGTCCAGAAACAATGGACCACCAATAGTGGGCTCGTCATCTACCCAGGGTAAATCTCCATCGGCTCGGCGTTCGAGTGTTCCCCGCCGCTTTTGGGGCTTCAGTAATCGCAGGGTCTCACGAAGATCAAACCCCAAGATCGATATCCGCCGGAATGCTGCCTTTCCGGCCAACAAGGCGAGCGCCAAAGTCGTCCTCTAGTGCCAGCCGCGACAATGCCAGTTCCAGCAGTTCAGTGTCGGACGTGACGTGAGCTCGCTTTTTGGCGGCGTCGATCAACTCCGACGGCACACGGCCTGACAAACGTGTATTTTTCGCGGCGCCGAGAAGGCCAACGGCGCGTGCCTGCTCAAGCACAAGCTTGTTGCGCGTTAGTGCTACCTGCTCCTCATTTTCCGTAGCGGAACGAATTTGGGCGCCCATGTCGGCCTCCTTTGTTGAACATAACATAGATACCGTTCAACGCAGATGCAAGGTATAATCTGGCTTTCGGGGAGCTCAGGAATATGGTCCCTTAATTCGTCAGCAATGGATCACAGCACACCCCACCCACGATATCGCCCCCTCCCCGTCATTTCCCGCACGCCGAGGTCGGCTATGAGGTCGAGGGCGCCCCGAGGGACGACCTTTACTGCCTTCGCGATCATCGTCGCAGAAACGATCGGTCGCGAGAGGACAAGCTCGATAAGATCGGGGAGACTACTCGATGAACGACGATTCCTCAGCCGACGCTCCATCTGATCCTTTGCCTGGCCGAGGCGATCGAGTTCCTTCATTCCGGCTTCCGCCGCGCTCGACAGGGCATTAAGGAATGCGATGAGCCTGGTCGTATGGGTCGACGAACGCCGCCGCTCTCGCGAGATTGCCTTCAAGCCAACGTTGAATGCGAGGAGATGACTGGCGACCTTGCCCCTCGATCGTAGATACGAGCCGACGAGAATGGAGCCCAGCCAATTCTGGCGCTGAAGGGGTTCGAGGGTTTCCCAAGCTTCCCATAGAACGGCTACCCCGAGTGACGCCGGGATAGCGTCGGCTTCAGAAATCGTATCTCGCCAGCGGGAAAGTCGCTCTGCTTCGTCCCAATCCTGGTCGTAGATGAGTGGGTCGCGTCCGCTGGGCTCTACCCTCGCCGGCGGCTGCAGCGCGGTCTTTGCGCCATGTTCCGTCAACAGCCGTTCGGAGCGGGCGAGGACAGCATCAATATCCGCAAAATGCTGCGCAAACGCGTCATCAGCAGACTCGGTATCGGCGTCCGGCGCTTCGACGGCATCATCATCATCGATGGTCCCCTCCCCTTCCCTCTCCGCGACCGCATCGACCGGTCGACCACGCAGCGCGGAGATGCCGGCATCGCTCAGCGCCCAGCCTGAATCGGAATCCGCGATCCGGCGGCGCGCTCGCAGGATAGAGTGGGCAATGACGAGTTCGTGGGTCGGAGCCCGAACGTCCATATGCGCGTCGTGGAGAACGAGATCCTCGACATGGACGAGTTCACCGGAAACCCACATGCTGGCAGCCGAGTCGAAGAAATGCCCTCGCTCGACAAAGCCGGCGCCAACCGGACTACGCCGCGTCCTCTCGTCGAGCCGGGCCAGCTGATCTTCTGCTGTCGCTTTTACTTCCCGATTTCAATCGCCCGAACGTCATATGCCGGTTAGGTTTGCGCGCTACCAGAGGCGCAAATTTTCACTAACGATTTCACTGACCGCTCGATTTGCCGAAACCATTGCACAAC
>NZ_RZOL01000051.1:0-24707 GCF_004022985.1 Mesorhizobium sp. M7A.F.Ca.ET.027.02.1.1
CTGCAAGGCGGTGCGCCTTTCCGATGTCGGCTGGACCGACATCCAGGCGACGACCGGCATCGCCTCCGTGCTGCTGACCGCGCTCGGCTATGAGCCGCAGACGATCCAGCTGTCGGTGCCGGTGACCATGGCGTCGCTGAAGAACAAGGATCTCGACGTGTTCCTCGGCAACTGGATGCCGTCGATGACCAACGACATCAAGGACTATACCGCCGATGGCTCGGTCGAGACGATCAGCACCAACCTGACCGGCGCCGGCTACGGCATCGTCGTGCCGACCTATGTCGCTGACGCCGGCGTGAAATCGCTGACCGATATCGGCAAGTTCAAGGACAAGTTCAACGGCAAGATCTATGGCATCGAGGCCGGCAATGACGGCAATCGCATTATCCTCGACATGATCAAGAACCCGAAAGACAATCTCGAAGGCTTCGAGCTGGTCGAATCCTCGGAGGCCGGGATGCTGACGCAGGCCGAGCAGTCGATGAAGAGCAATGAATGGATCGCCTTCCTCGGCTGGACGCCGCATCCGGTGATGGGTGCCATGAAGATCACCTATCTCGATGGCATGGGCGACAGCGGCTTCGGCGCCGCCACTGTCCATACCAATGTGCGCAAGGGTTACACCACCGAGTGCCCGAATGCCGGCAAGTTCATCGCCAACCTGAAGTTCAATCTCGATATGGAAGGCGAGATAATGGACGCGATCCTCAAGGGCGCTGACGCCAATACGGCTGCGACCGACTGGCTCAAGAAGCATCCGGACGCGGTTGCTCCGTGGATTGCCGGCGTGACCACTTTCGATGGCGGCGACGCCGCTGCAGCCGTGAAGACTGCGCTCGGAAGCTGAGCAGGTCTTGCGTTCGGCGTGACCGATCAAGAAGGGCAGTCACTGTAGAAAGGGCTGCCCTTTTTCATATCCTGTGACAAGATGACCGTCCGGCAAGGACGGCGACTGCCAAAGAGGGGCAAGATGGATCCGATTTCAAAATTCTTTGTCAGTTATAAAATCCCCATAGGCGAGTGGGGCAAAGCGTTCTTCACCTTCCTTACCGACAATTTCAACACCTTCTTCCGCGGCCTCTCCGGCGGCTTGAATTTCCTGCTCGATGGAGTGGTCGACACGCTGCTGTTGGTACCGCCGGTCCTTCTCATCGCGCTGATTGCACTGCTTGCCTATTATCTGCAGCGATCGAGAGGCTTGGCGGTGGCTGTCTTTCTCGGGTTGCTGTTCATCCTCAACCAGAACCTCTGGAAGCAGACGGTAGAGACACTGGTGCTGGTGGTTGCCGCCGCCGCCGCCTCGATGGCCATCGGTGTGCCACTCGGTATCTGGGCGGCGCACAAGCCGAAGGTCTATCGCGTCATGCTGCCGGTGCTCGATTTGATGCAGACGCTGCCGACCTTCGTCTACCTCATCCCGGTGCTGACGCTGTTCGGCCTCGGCAATGCGCCCGGCCTCATCGTCACCATCATCTTCGTCATCCCGACCGCGGTTCGTCTGACGCATCTCGGCGTTGTCTCGGTGCCGAAGTCGATCGTCGAGGCCGGCGAGGCGTTCGGCGCCACCAAGAGCCAGTTGCTGTGGAAGGTGGAGCTGCCCTCGGCGCTGCCCACCATCATGGCCGGTCTGACGCAGTGCATCATGCTGTCGCTGTCGATGGTGGTGTTTGCCGCACTGATCGGCGCGGGCGGCCTCGGCACCGAAATCAACCGGGCGCTGGGTTCGCGCAAGATCGACCTCGGGCTCGAGGCGGGCCTCGCCATCGTCGTTTTGGCCATCGTGCTCGACCGGATGACCCGCATCGCCGTTGGAGGCAAGAAATGACCGTCGCCGTCGATTTCCGGAACGTCGATATCGTCTTCGGCGCCGACCAGGCCGGATCGCTGAAGATGATCGACGCCGGAGCCAGCCGCGCCGAGATCCTCGAAAAGACCGGCAATGTACTGGGTTGCGCCGGCGCCAGCCTGACCGTGAACGAGGGCGAAATCTCCGTCCTGATGGGTCTCTCCGGTTCGGGCAAGTCGACATTGCTGCGGGCGGTCAACCGGCTCAACGTGGTGTCGCGCGGCCAGGTGCTGGTCAAGGATGGCGACAAAACCGTCGACGTCGTCACCTGCGACGAGGCGACCCTGCGGCGCCTGCGCCAGAAACAGGTGGCGATGGTGTTCCAGCAGTTCGGCCTTTTGCCCTGGCGCACGGTGGAGGAGAATGTCGGTCTCGGCCTCGAACTCGCCGGCGTACCGGAAGCCGAGCGCAAGGAGCGCGTGCAACGCCAGCTCAAGCTGGTCAATCTCGACCAGTGGTCGAAGAAATACGCGCATGAGCTGTCGGGCGGCATGCAGCAGCGCGTCGGCCTGGCGCGGGCCTTTGCCACCGAGGCGCCGATCCTGCTGATGGACGAGCCGTTCTCGGCGCTCGACCCGCTGATCCGCACCAAGCTGCAGGACGAATTGTTGCAGCTGCAGGCCGAATTGAAGAAGACCATCATTTTCGTCAGCCACGACCTCGAGGAGGCGCTGAAGATTGGCTCCCACATCACCATCATGGAGGGTGGTCGCATCGTGCAAACCGGCGCGCCGGAGGACATCGTGCTGCGGCCTGCCAACGACTATGTCCGCGACTTCATCGCCAATGTGAACCCGCTGTCGGTGCTGACCGCCTGGAACGTGATGCGCGACCGTCGCGATCTGGAGCACGGCAAGGACGGCTGGGTGTGGCTCGACCGCCGCAAGACGACGCGCTTCAAGATCGATGATCACGGGCTTGTGGCGGCGGCCGAACGCGATGGCAAGCCGGCGGTCTGGGTGTCGTGCGCCGACGTCGAAGGCCAATCCGAGGAAGCCGCGCAAGTGTTCTGGGCCAATCCGGGCACCTCGCTAAAAACCGTGATGCTGGCCATGCACCGTTCACAGACCGCTCCCGTGGCGCTGTTCGACGACCAGTCGCGCTTCGTCGGCGCCATCGGTATCCGCGATGTCCTGAGCGCGGTGCTGAGAAGGTAGGTTCTTCGGAACTCAATATTGACGAGGCGGCGACCAATCGCGCCTCTTTTTTAAGCCGCCAGCGGCAGGCGCAGTTGCGTCAGCAGGCCGCCGCCCGGGTTGTTGGACAGGCGGATCTCGCCACCTGCGGCGCGCGCGATGTTGCGGGCAATGGTCAGGCCGAGGCCCAGACCGCCGGTCTGGCGGTTGCGCGATTGTTCGAGGCGCACGAACGAGCCGAACACGGCGTCGATCTGTGCCTGCGGTATGCCCGGCCCCTCGTCGCGGATGGTGAGCAGGATCATGTCCTCCGACCGGCGCAGCGAAAGATGCGCCTTCTTGCCGTAGGTGACCGCGTTCTGCACCAGATTGGTGACGCAGCGCTTGAGCGCGACCGGCCGCGCCATGCAGATCAGCCCGCGCGAACGGGTCTCGTCGTCGAACGACACGTCGTCATAGCCGTCGGCGATCGATTCCACGAGCGACCAGAAATCGATGCGTTCGTTCTTTTCCTCGGTCACTTCGAAGGTGGCGAAGTCGATCACCGAGCTGGCGATGCCCTCGACATCGGCGAGGTCGTGCGCCAATGCCTCGCGGACCGCCGATTTGCGCAACAGCTCCAGGCGCAGGCGCATCCTGGTCATCGGCGTGCGCAGATCATGCGCCAGTGCCGCCGCCAGATGTTCGCGGTCTTCGACATATTCGCGCAACCTTGCCTGCATGGCGTTGATCGCCTTGGCGGCGGCTCGCACTTCGCGGCTGCCGCTCTCGGCGATCGGTGGGCTCTTCAGATCCTTGCCGATCCGGTTCACGGCGGTCTCCATCATCCGGTAGGGCGCCGTCAGCCGGCGCAGCGACCAGATCGACATGATCACCACCAGCCCTGCGATCAGCGAATAGAGCGGCAGGCTGTCGAAGCTCAGGATCGGGCCGACGGGCGTGATCGGCTCGGTGAAATTCAGCCATTGGCCGTCGGCGAAGCGCAGCGACGCCGTCAGCTTGTCGCTCTGGGCGAAGTCGGCGGCCAATACCAGAAGGTCGCGTTCGACCTGGCCGATGTCGGGTCCCGGCGCCGTGCCGTCCGCGTCATCGGCCTCGCGCGTCGCCGGATCGCGGCGTACGCGTGCATCGGTGATGCCGAATTTCGACAGCCTGCCGACGAGGATGTCTTCGAGTTCGGCCAGTTCGTCGTCACCGGCGATCGACGAAGTGACCGCCGGTGTGTCCGAAACGGTGAGCGCATAGGTTGAATTGAACAGGCCGCTCGCCGTCGCCTTGCGCTCGTCCGGACTGGCGTCATGCATGAGCTGCACCAGCGAGAAGGCACGGTCGTTGAGCCGGTAGAGGTCGACGACGTCGTTGGCGGCGGCGCGATCGCGCGACACGATGTAGAGGGTCGCGACCTGGCTGATCAGCAGGCCGGCAATGACGATCAGCAGCACCCAGACAGGCAAGGTCTGCGGCAGGAAACGTCTCATTCGGAGGTCGTCTCGGGCAGGAACTGGTAGCCGCCGCTGCGCACGGTCAGGATCAGCTTGGGCGTCTTCGGGTCGTCCTCCATCTTGCGTCGCAACCGGCTGACCAGGATGTCGATGCTGCGGTCGAAGGAATAGTCGCTGTCGCCGCCTGACAGCTCGATGAGCTGGTCGCGGGTCAGCACGCGCTGCGCGCTCTTGACGAAGGTCTGCAGCAGGTTGAATTCGGCCATGGTCAGCTCGACCCTGACATCGTCGGGTGCGATCAGCCGGCGCCGAGCACAATCCATCGTCCAGCCGGCGAAGCGGTAGATCTGCTTGGTAGAAGCGCGCTTGGGCTCGGCGGCGCCATTGCGCCTGAGCACGGCGCGGATGCGCGCCAAAAGCTCGCGCGGGTCGAAGGGTTTGGGCACATAATCGTCGGCGCCCATTTCCAGGCCGACGACGCGATCGGTCGTCTCGGTGACGGCGGTCAGCATGATGATCGGCGTCGAGTACTGGGCGCGCAGGTCGCGGCACAGCTCCAGCCCGCTCTTGCCGGGCAGCATCACGTCGAGGACGATGAGGTCCACCTGGACGCGCCGCAGGATGGTCTCCATCTCGACACCGTCGGCGGCAACCGAGGTGTGCAGGCCCCGCTTCTGGAAGAATTCCTGCAGCAGGTCGCGGATGCCCTTGTCGTCGTCGACGATCAGTATGTGTGCGTCGGATTTCACAGCAGCCCTGTCATTGTTGCCAAGCCCTTCTGTCTTTGATTGCCAAGCCCTTCTGTCGCAACCCACACGATAGAATTCAGGCCATATGTTGGCCAGTGGCTATGATGGGTTCACACCGGCTTTCTCAGACACACTCCAGAAACAAAATTCTACAGTTCAGAAAAACTCCTGAAAAATTTCAAAGGCATAACTGATCTCGTGGCGGTCAGGTCATCGGCTGCGACGCTAGTCTCCGGGTTTACGGATAAACCGATGCCAAGGTTGTCGATCAGTTTGTTGGGTGCGTTGCTGGGCTTCTGCCTGGTCACTGCCGCTGTCGGACAATCGGACGCAAAGGCGACGCTCACAACCCGGAGCGAACGGTGCGCCAATCTCAGCCACCAATTTGATGAAGCCCTCGAAACCCATGCCACGGCAACGCAGGTCACCGCGGCAAAGGCACTTCAGAGAAAGGGCAACCGGTACTGCGCCGCCAAGAAACAGGCGCAGGGCATCCGGATGCTCGCCAATGCTTTGAAGCTGCTTGGAGTGACGCCGAACGACCCGGTTCAGTAGCACTCAGAAACTTGACCCGCATAAAAAGGAAACGAAGCCATGAAAAAGTCCATCCTCTCCGCCACCGGTCTCGCCGTCGCTCTCGCTTTCGCGATGCCGGCTCTCGGCAACGCCGCCGCCACCACGACCGCTGCTCCGGCTGCTTCGACGACCACCGCTCCGGCGACTGCCGCTCCGGCCAAGGCTGCTCCGAAGAAGGTCGTCAAGAAGACCGTCAAGAAGCACAAGAAGGCTGCCGAGAAGGCCGTCAAGAAGGACGCCCCGAAGACGTAATCAGGTCCGGCATAAAATGCCGGCTGTTGGCCAAGGACGCTCCAGCTGGTTTCGGCTGGAGCGGCCTTCTTCCTGTCCGAGCCACCGAAGCCCTGACGAAGTCTGGCACCGGCAGCTTCCGCCTCGACTGACACTTAACCCGTTTGCAACGCCGGCCGTGTAGGACAATCCGCATGAAGAAGCGGCTTTCGTCCATTTTGCGCTCGATGGTGATCGGCGGCCTGGTTGCCACCGGCGTCGCCAGGGTGCTGATCCTGTTCACCGCCAGTCCGGTGCCCGATCCGGCCACCGGACGCACCGAGCCTTCGCTGTTCGCGCCGGCGATTTCCACCAACTGGGACTACATCACGCCGGCACAGACCTGGCTGCTGATCGTGCTGACAGGCGCGACGTTGATCTGCGTCGCCGCGTGGCCGATCACGGTCTGGCTGGAACGCCGGGCGGATGCGGGTGGAAACCGCTTTCACCCCGATATCCGGCCCGCCACGACCGCGCGGCAGATTCCCAGCCGTCGCATGTTCGGCCGCCAGGGCCGTTGAACGGCAACCGACACTTTCCCACATGATTGTGAATGGCCGCGTCGGCGGACACTGGTTTTCGCGCGTCGACCAAAATGGACGACCGCTTTCGCTGGTGCCAGAATGGCGGCAGGGTTGCTACGCCAGAGCAATTCACCGTTTCGTGGAAACGGCGAACCGTTCTGATCCTTTGTCTTGACGCAATTCCGGGCGGAAAACCGTTTTACACTTTTCCTGGAATTGCTCTAACTGTCGGTTCCAATGCCTGAAATCACCACAAAACCGCGCGTCCAGGTCAAGCCGCAGGTCGAACGGCCAAAGCTCTACAAGGTCATCCTCATCAATGACGATTTCACGCCGCGCGAATTCGTCGTGACGGTGCTGAAGGGTGAGTTCAAACTCAGCGCAGGCGCATCGGGTGATGATCACCGCGCATCGTCGCGGCGTCTGCGTCGTCGCCGTGTTCACCAGGGATGTCGCCGAGACCAAGGCGACGCGCGCCACCGATGCCGGCAAAGCCAAGGGCTATCCGCTGATGTTCACGACCGAGCCTGAGGAGTGAGGAGGCGTTGTTCTTAGCTTCTTCTTGCAACGCCGGTGATTGGCAAAATCATCCGCAATAGCGTCTTTCGCCCCGTTTACGGGGAGAAATGTCCGGCAGGACAATGAGGGGCGGCGTCGACATTGACCATCATATGTCTGCCGTGAAGATCGCTGATCATTTCCGGTCCGCGCTGCCCCTCATCCGCCCTTCGGGCACCTTCTCCCCGTAAACGGGGAGAAGGAAGAGGCGCATCTACCGTCCTTCGCGGTACCACATCGAACCCATTGCCAGAAGCAGCAGGCCGAGGCCGAGGAAGCCGCCGAACAGCGGCACGCGCGAGACGGCCTTGAGCACGCTGTCGTCCGTGGTGCGCAGTCCGATCCAGTCGTTGCCGGACGCGGCACCAGCCGAGCGCACCGGCACGATGGAGGGTAGCGTCACGTCGCTGCCAAGGGCTGTGGACGACGCCAGCCGGCGCACGCTGCCGCCGGTGGCTTCAGCCGGCGCCTTCAGCCGGCTTTCGGTGGAAATGACGTCGGCGAATTCCGGGGCGTTGACCGGCCCGACATGGGCGAGCGCGGTGAGGTCGCCATTGGCGACCTGATAGAGGCCGATCTCGCTGGTCTCGACGCTGCCGAGGAAGACGCCGGGCTCGGATTTCTCGAGCTTAACGGTCAAGGTCTTGCCGGATGGGGTGATGATCTGCGCGGGGCCGGGATCGTCGGCCATCGTCTGGCGGCGGATTTCCAGCACCATGCCGCGGCCGTCGGCGGTCAGCCGCTCTTCCTCGAGCTCAGGCTCCTTCATCAGCCAGTGGGCGATGCGCCGGTAGAGCTGGACATGCGGGCCGCCGCCCTCGAAGCCGCGCGCCCACAGCCAACCCTGATCGGACAGCAGCATGCCGACGCGGCCTTCGCCCTTGCGGTCGAGCAACAGCAGCGGCCGGTTGTCGGCGCCCTTCATCACCACTGCGCCTTCGGGATTCTGCACGCCGATGGTGCGGAACCAGCGGCTCCAGTGCGGCGGCTCGGTGGCAGAGCCATCCAGCCCACGCGTCACCGGGTGGCGCTGGCCGAGTTCGGTGAGGCGCGGATAGAAGGCCTTGTCGACCACCTCGCCGGTCGGCATCGCCGGCAGGGCGGACATCAGCGGCGTGCGCGCGATCGAGCTTTCGCCGGCATATTCGGGGCCGGCCGCGATCAGCAGCGCGCCGCCCTTTTCGACATATTCGGAGATGTAGTCGTAATAGAGGATCGGCAGCACGTCGCGGTGCTGGTAGCGGTCGAAAATGATGAGGTCGAAATCCTTGATCTTCTCGACGAACAGTTCGCGGGTCGGGAAGGCGATCAGCGATAATTCGTTGATCGGCGTGCCGTCCTGCTTTTCCGGCGGCCGCAGGATGGTGAAATGGACGAGATCGACCGAGGCGTCGGATTTCAGCAGGTTGCGCCAGGTGCGTTCGCCGGCATGCGGCTCGCCGGAGACGAGCAGCACGCGCAAGTTCTCGCGAATGCCGTCGATGAGCGCGATGGCGCGGTTGTTGGTGTCGGTCAGTTCGCCCGGTTCGCGATCGATGGCGAGTTCGACGATGTTGCGGCCGGCGCCCGGAATGGTGACCTGCAACGGCATCGCCTGGCCGACAGTGGCGTGCTCGACCGCGACCTGTTCGCCATTGACCGAAACGCGCACATCGACCGGGCCGGTCTCGTTTTCGGTCGAGATGACGCGGTAGGTCATGTCGAGCGGCTTGCCGACAAGGCCGAAGCGCGGGGCGTTCTCGAAACGTATGCGGCGATCCTTCTCGTGATCGTTGCCGGTTATCAGCGCATGCAGCGGAGCGTTGAAATCGGGCGCTCCCGGGGGGGCGTCATGGACCTCGCCATCTGTGATCATGATGGCGCCGCCGATGCGTGACGGCGGCACGTCGCGGAAGGCGCCTTCAAGTGCGCCGAACAGCCGTGTCTCGGTGCGTTCCTCGGCGGCCTCGGATTTGCCGGCCTCGACGACGCGCACGTCGAACTGCTTGAATCGGCCAAGCCGCTGCTGCAGCCCGGCCAACGCCTCGTCGGTCTGCTTGGTGCGGTCGCCGATATCCTGGCTCTGGCTGCGGTCGACGACGAGGGCGACAACACTTTTCAGCGGCTCGCGCTCCTCGTTGAGGAACACCGGGTTGAACAAAGCGGCGGCGAGCGCCAGAAGGGCGATGAAGCGGAAGACCGAACCGCGCTGGCGAAACCACAGGCCGACCAGCGCAAGCAGCGCCAGCGGCACCAGCGCCAAGGTCAGCAGTGGCCAGGAGATCAGCGGTTCGAAGGAGATCGACCAGTTCATTCCTTACCCTCCCCTTTTTGGGGAGGGTTTATCCGCGACCGGAGGGCACCAAACAAACTCATTCTACTGCCCCAGCCGTTCGAGCAGTATGGGCACGTGCACCTGGTCGGATTTGTAGTTGCCGGTTAGCATGTACATCATGATGTTGACGCCGGCGCGCAGCGCGTAGATGCGCTGCATCGGGTCTGCCGGCACGGTTGGCAGCAGCGCATCGCCGTTCTGGTCGACCGCCCAGGCGCCAGCGAAATCATTGGCGGTGATCATGATCGGCGAGACGCCATCGCCGGTACGCACCGGCCGGTTCTCGGCGTTGCTGGCGTCGAGCGAGGCCTCGACCCAGAGCGGGCTGCCGGCGAAGCGGCCGGGGAATTCGGGCAGGATGAAGAAGGATTTGGTCAGCACGTGGTCGGACGGTACCGGTTCCAGCGGCGGCACGTTGAGGTTGCCGAGGATGTCGCGCAGCCGCTCCGTCGCCGGGCTGGTTGAATCGGCGCCGATGCCGTTGGCGAATTGGTCGCGGGTGTCGAACAGCACCGTGCCGCCTTGCTGCATATAGGCGTCGACGCGGGCGATCGCGGCCTGGCTGGGCATCGGTGCGGCCGGATCGATCGGCCAGTAGATCAGCGGATAGAATGACAACTCGTCCCTCGAGATGTCGACGCCGGCCGGCTCGCCCGGTTCCAGTGCCGTCTTCTCGACCAGAAAGCGCGTCAGGCCCTCGAGCCCGGCGCGGCTGATCGAATCGTCGCCCGGCACGCCGGTCAGCACATAGGCGATCCGCGTCTTCGAAATCGCTTCTATAGCCACATCGTCGCCCGGCTTGGCGTCGTCGGCGCGGGCAAGGTCGGCATGACCGAACGAGCTACCCAGCGCAATCAGGACGACGGCGGTGGCTGTCACGGCACCGGCGCGGCGCGGCCGGCGTGAAAACAGGCCCCCCATCCAGAACACCGCCAGCGTATCAAGCAGCATCAGCACCAGGGCGGCCGCGACCAGCGTGCCTTTCAAATTGCGCGATTCGTCAAAGGCATACTGGATCGAGGTGACCGGAACAGTGATTTGAGGGCGCGCCAGGGGCGCCAACTTGCTGTCGGCTTCCAGCAGATTGTGGGCAAATACACCCGTCTCGGAACCATAGAGACCAGGCGGGTTTTCAAAAGTCACCGGCAGCGCGCCAGCGCCCGGTACAAGCGGCCGTGCATCCGGCGTCGGCGGCACCAGCGAGCCGTCGGCTGCAATCATGCGATAGGGCGCCAGCGACGCCGCGGCGGCTTCGGCATTGGCGATGGCCGCGCCCTGGTTGCGCGACAGCTGCACGATGCGGCGCAGCATCTCGACGAAGCTGCCAGAGATCGGCAGGTTCGACCAGGTTGCCTCGGGGGTGACGTGGAACAGCACCAGCGTGCCCTTGCCTTTCTTCAGTCCGGTGACCAGCGGAGTGCCGTCGGCAAGGGCCGCCCAGGTGCGCTCGACGATATCGGGTGTCGGCTCGGCCAGCACCTGCCTGCTGACGGTGACCTCGGTCGGCGGCGCCAGATCGGCGAACGGGCCGGCCTTGGGGAATTCGGTGACCGGCTGCGGCGACGTCCATGACAGCGCGCCGCCGAGCGACCGCTCGCCGGTGCGAAGGCGGACGGGCAGCAAATCGTCGTCATCGCCCGCGGTGGCCAGCCGCGAACCGGCGAAACGCACCAGCGTGCCGCCATTGTCGACCCAATCGACAAGTCTCTGCCGGACCTGTGCGGGAATGGTGCCGATATCGGCCATGACGATCATCGCGGGCTTCTGGTCGAGGATTTGCGGGATGGCGTCGGCAAGATCGGCGCTGGAGGGTTCGACCAGATCGGCGAAGGGCTGCAGCGCCCGCCTGATGTAGTAGAGCGGCGACAAAAGCGGCTGTGCCTGGTCGGCCTCGGCCTGCGACAATAGACCGACGCGCCGCCGCTTGGAGCTTTCGTCGAGGACGCGGACCGCACCAGCCTGCCGCTCGCCGTCGAGCGCGATGGAAGCGAAGTCGTTGCGCAGCTCGAACGGCACCGCCATGGTGCCGGTGGCGGTGGTTTCGCCAGGCGAAAAGGTCAGCGTCGCATCGGCGATGCGGCGGCCCTTGTCATCGAAGGCGCCGGCGGTGACCTGAGCCGGGGCAGGGTCGCCCGGCGCGCGGATGGCGGTCAGTGCAAAGCCGTCGACCTGGTTGTCGGCGGCGGTCAGGCCGGTCAGCGACAGCCTGTCCGCGGTTGCCCAGACGACACGCGCGGCATTTTTCGACAAAAGCGTGTTGAAGGCGGCTTCATCGCCTTTTGCCGCCAGGCCGTCGGCAAGCACGGCGACGCTGGCCCCGGGCAAGGTCTCCAGCACGCCGGCCACGCGGGCATAGATGGCGGGCCGGTCGGTCGGGATCGGCCGCGGCTTGGCGGCGCGCAGCCGGTCAAGCGCGGTGGCGGCATCGAACGGGCCGACCTCGGCATTGGCCTTTTCGGCGGTGAAGGCGATGACGACCGGCACGCCGTTGGCGCCGGCATCGTTGATCAGCCGCTCGGCGGTGGCGACGCGTTTGCCCCAGTCGGCGGCACTTGCCCAGTCATTGTCGATGACCAGGGCAAGGGCGGCTCCCTCGGCCGGCAGCTTTTCGCGCGGGTTGAAGACCGGGTCGGCCAATGCCGCGACGATGAGGGCCGCCATCAAGAGCCTGAGCAGCGTCAGCCACCACGGGCTCTGCTGCGGCGTCTCCTCGCGCTTCAGCACGCGCGCCAGGATCTTCAGCGGCGGGAAGATTTCGGTCTGCGGCTTGGGCGGCGTCAGCCTGAGCAGCCACCAGATCACCGGCAGTGCCAGCAGGCCCCACAGCACCATGGGGGCGCCAAAGGAAAGCGGCAGCCAACTCATGCGACAGCCTTTCCTGGCCGATCGCCACCGGCGATCGTGCCGGCACGACTGCCAAAGTCGGTCGGCCCTGGCTGATCGCCGCTGGCGATCATGCCTGCATGACCGCCGGCGGTCGGCCTGGCCGAGGGGCCGTCAGCAGTCATCGCCATGTGCAGCCGCACCAGTACGTCGGAAGCGAGCCGATCGGTGTGGTTGACGGTAAAGCTCCATCCAAGCCGTTTGCACCAGGCCGTCAGTTCATGGCGGCGGGCGGCGTAGAGCAGGCGATACTCATCACCCAGCATTTCGGCGCGGCCGGCGGTCAGCTTGTCGCCGGTCTCGGGATCGGTGAACTCGGTTCGGCCGGCATAGGGGAAGGTCTCCTCGGCCGGGTCCGCGACCTCGATCAGGTGCGCGCGCACGCCGTGGCGGGCCAGCACGTCGAGCCAGGCCATCGTCTCTTCGACCGGATCGAGGAAGTCGCTGACGATGACGATGTCGCAGAAGCGCCTGATGTCGGACAGGTCGGGTTTTGCCGGCAAATCGCCCGCATGCATCAACTGGGCGGCGATGCGTTCGGCGCCGTTGCGGGCGGTGAACGGGTCGGTGAGGCCCGGCCAGGCGATGCGCTCGCCGCTGCGCGACAACAGTTCGGCCATGGCCAGCGCCAGCACCAGCGCGCGCGATTGCTTGGAAACGCTGGCGCCGGTCGATTTGTAGAGCATCGACGGCGAGGGGTCGGCCCACAGCCAGACCGTATGGGCGGCTTCCCATTCGCGGTCGCGCACATAGGTGTGGTCGTCGCGGGCCGAGCGGCGCCAGTCGATGCGCGAGGAATCACCCTCGACATAGGGCCGGAACTGCCAGAAATTCTCGCCGATTCCGCGCTTGCGGCGGCCATGCCAGCCGGCGATCACGGTGTTGACGATGCGGCGCGCCTCGACCAGCAGGTCTGGCACAAGCGAGGCTCGCAACCGGCCACGGGCGAGCGCGTCGCGCGTCGCTGCCGGAGCCTGGACCTCGCCGATGCGCGGCATCAAATCCCTTTCACGAGTTTCGCCACCACGTCACGCACGCTGGTGCCCTCGGCGCGGGCGGCGAAGGTCAGCGCCATACGATGCTGCAGCACCGGCTCGGCCAGCGCACGCACGTCGTCAACCGAGGGCGCCAGCCGTCCGTCGTAAAGCGCGCGCGCCCTTGTGCACAGCATCAGCGCCTGGCTGGCGCGCGGGCCGGGACCCCAGGCGACGTTCTTGTCGGTCTCGGCATTGCCTTGGCCGGGACGCGCCGAGCGCACCAGCGTCAGGATCGCCTCGACGACGCTTTCAGGCACCGGCATGCGGCGGATCAGCGTCTGGATCTCCTTCAGCCGCACCGGCTGCAGCACGTTTTGCGCTTTCGCGTCCTCGATGCCGGTGGTTTCCAGAAGGATGCGGCGCTCTGCCTCGATCTCGGGATAGAGGATATCCACCTGCATCAGGAAGCGGTCTAGCTGGGCCTCGGGCAACGGATAGGTGCCTTCCTGCTCCAGCGGGTTCTGGGTTGCCAGCACATGGAAGGGGGCCGGCAGGTCATGGCGGGCGCCGGCAATGGTGACGTGGTATTCCTGCATGGCCTGCAGCAGCGCCGACTGGGTACGCGGCGACGCGCGGTTGATCTCGTCGGCCATCAGCAACTGGGCGAAGATCGGCCCGGAGATGAAGCGGAAGGAGCGTTTGCCGTTTTCGTCCTGCTCCATCACTTCGGAGCCGAGGATATCGGACGGCATCAGGTCCGGCGTGAACTGGATGCGACGCGAATCGAGGCCGAGCACGATGCCAAGTGTTTCGACCAGTTTGGTCTTGGCGAGGCCCGGCACGCCGACCAAAAGCGCATGGCCACCGGCCAGCAGCGCCACCAGAGTACGCTCGACGACGCTTTCCTGTCCGAAGATGACCCGGCCGACCCCGTCACGAATCCGGGAGATGTCGGCAAGCGCCTTTTCGGCCTCGGCGATCATGTCCTTTTCGCTGATCGGGCTTTCCTTGACCATCACGCTCATGCCGCATCGAT
Organism: Mesorhizobium sp. M7A.F.Ca.ET.027.02.1.1; assembly: GCF_004022985.1. Lineage (NCBI taxonomy): Bacteria > Pseudomonadati > Pseudomonadota > Alphaproteobacteria > Hyphomicrobiales > Phyllobacteriaceae > Mesorhizobium > Mesorhizobium sp. M7A.F.Ca.ET.027.02.1.1. The sequence goes on from NZ_RZOL01000051.1 coordinate 14,315, forward strand.
CCTTGTGGTTGGAATACCATGGCTGGAACAACGGCTGCACCATACCATAAGTTGCCGCGATTCGGCCTCGCGTGGCGCCTATGTCGAAACTTAAATCACAGACTTAGGCTGACAAGCGCAACAACAGTGACTATTTCGTGACCATGACGGGACCCTTGGGACATCGTGAAGAAAGCCTGACGGATGCCACCGAGGCGCGTGGCCTCGAGGCGCTCATCTCGCGCGCCGCCCGTGCCGGCAAGGGCGCGGCACCCGTCGAACGCTGGAATCCCGACTTCTGCGGCGATCTGGACATGGAGATCAAGTCCGACGGCACCTGGTTCTATCTGGGCACGCCGATCGGGCGCATGCCGCTGGTGCAGCTTTTCTCCTCGGTGCTGCGCAAGGACGCCGATGGCAGGACCTATCTGGTGACACCGGTGGAAAAGGTCGGCATCCGCGTTGCCGATGCGCCGTTCATCGCCGTCGAAATGGACGTTTCGGGTAGCGGCGAAGCGCAGACCATCACCTTCCGCACCAATGTCGGCGATGTCGTCGAGGCCGGGCCGGAACGGCCGTTGCGGTTTGTCGACGAGAACGAGACCGGCGGATTGAAGCCCTATGTGCTGGTGCGTGGCCGCCTGGAAGCGCTGGTGGCGCGGCCGGTGATGTATGAACTGGTCGGGCATGGCGAGGAGGTCGAGATCGGCGGCAAGACGATGTTCGCGGTGCGCTCCAAGGGCGCCGTGTTCCCGATCATGCCGGCGGACCAGTTGAAGCGGCTGAGTGCGTGATGGACCAGGTGACGCCGGCGCCGTTTTCATCCGCGGATTTTCGCGCGCGTTTTGCCGTGCAGCCCGATGCGCATGCCGGCGACGATTATGGCGATCATCGCTTCAACCCCGGCCATCCGCGCCTCAACCAGGGCAAGGCGCTGCGCAATGCCGCGGTGCTGATCCCGGTGGTCGATCATGAGGGCGATGCGACGGTTCTCCTGACCAAGCGGGCTGAAAAGCTGCGCAGCCATTCGGGGCAGGTGGCATTTCCCGGCGGTACCATCGATCCGACCGATCCGAGCCCTGAGGCGGCGGCGCTGCGCGAGACTTCCGAGGAGATCGGGCTTGGCCGAGACCGCATCGAGATCATTGGCCGCATGCCCGACTATGTGGCCGGCAGCGGCTACCGCATCGCGCCGGTGCTGGGCATCGTGCTGCCCGGTTTCCGACTGACGCTCAACGCCGACGAGGTCGACGCCGCTTTCGAAGTGCCGCTGCGCTTCCTGATGGATCCGGCCAACCACAAGCGCGACAGCCGCATGTGGAACGATCTCGAATGGTTCTTCTACGACATGCCTTACGGCGACCGGCGCATCTGGGGCGTCACCGCCGGCATCATCCGTACCCTCTATGAAAGGCTTTATGCGTGAGTGTCTCGATCGCGGACAGGGCCGACTGGCTCGGCGACAAGCATCTGCAGCGCTTGCTGTTCGCACTGGCCGAAGGCGGTGAAGAGGCGCGAGTCGCCGGCGGCGCGGTGCGCAACACGCTGATGGGCCAGCCCGTCGCCGACATCGACATCGCCACCACCTGCCTGCCGGAGGAAACCCTCCGCCGCGCCGAAGCGGAAGGGTTCAAGGCGGTGCCAACCGGCATCGAACATGGGACAATCACCGTGGTTGCCGGCGGAAAACCTTATGAAATCACCACCTTGCGCGCCGATATCGAGACCGACGGGCGACGCGCGAAAGTGTCGTTCGGGCGCGACTGGAAGCTTGACGCCGAGCGGCGCGACTTCACCATCAATGCGCTCTATGCCGAGGCCGACGGCAGGGTTGTCGACCTGGTCGGCGGCATTGCCGACATCGAGGCACGCCGGCTGCGCTTCATCGGCGACCCGGAAGCGCGTATCCGCGAGGATTATCTGCGCATCCTGCGCTTCTTCCGCTTCTTCGCCTGGTACGGCGATGGACGGCCGGACGCCGAAGGGCTGAAAGCCTGCGCCCGGCTTAAGGAAGGGCTGTCCCAGCTTTCGGCCGAGCGCATCTGGTCGGAACTGAAGAAGCTCTTGTCGGCGCCCGATCCGTCACGGGCGCTGCTCTGGATGCGGCAGGCAGGCGTCTTGACCGCAGCGCTGCCGGAAAGCGAGAAATGGGGCATCGATGCCATCCATGGGTTGGCCAAGGCCGGGAAGGATCTGGGCTGGGCACCCGACCCGCTGCTCAGACTGGAAGCGATCGTGCCGCCCGATGCCGCTCGCATGAAGACGCTCGCCGAGCGGCTCAAATTCTCGACCGCCGAAGCGGATCGCCTGCGCCACTGGGCGCTTGCCACCGCCGTCGAACCGAAGACGACCGAGGGCGAACTGGCGAAAAGGCTCTATCGCGGCGACCGGCAGGGGTTTGTCGACCGGCTGCGGCTGTCGCTTGCGGCAGCCAGGGTGCGCGCCGTCGAGGACAATGAGGCACTCCTCGAAGCCGGTGGCTTTTCGCGCCTGCTTGCCTTCGCCGTCAAATGGGAAAAGCCGTTGTTTCCGCTGAAAGGTGCCGATCTCACGGCGCTCGGCGCAACTCCAGGACCGAAACTCGGCGAAATCCTCAGGAATCTCGAGGCGGAATGGGTCGAAGCCGGGTTTGCCCCTGATCGCGACGCGCTCCTCAAGCGCGCCGCCGAAGCCTTGAAGGCCGGGTAGATCAGGCTGCGTCGCGGGTCTTTTCGATGCGCGAGCGGATCGCCTCGATCATCGTCTCGCGGATCACCGTCTCACCATGCGTCTCGCGCATGTGCTCGACGGCACGGCGCATCACCTCGGCCTCCTCGTCGGCACGCGTGTGCCAGTCACAGCCGGGCACGAGCGACCCGCAGTGAAACTCCTTCATGGGATTTTCTCCTTTTCCTCCGTGAAGCCTGGTCGAGGCTCCGGTACTTTTTTGGCTCATGGTCCGGTTCCAGGGTTGAATCCACGGACCGCGAGCGGGTGAGAAGCATAACACAGATGGGGCGGCATTGGTTACGGTCAACGGCAAAAAGGCGGAGCAGCGCTGCTCCGCCCTCTTAACACTACCCCTAAACAGGACCGGACATCGTCTCATCCTGCTCTGGCGGGCAAGCCATCATTTTGCGGCCTTGACGGCCTCGGCGACCTTGTTCTTGCCCTTCATATCCCATGAGACGCGGACCTTTTCACCGACCGTCAGGCCAGGATCCTTGAAGGTCTTGGGAAGCGTAAAAGACGATCCATCATCGAGGACCAGGCTCATGGCCGTCGTGTCAAAGGTCTTGATCGTCCCGGTGGTGTGCTTGACGGCGGCGAATGCCACTGAACCGGAAGCGAGAAGGGCAGCGGCGGCAGCCGAAACAATGATCTTGCGCATTGCGAAGTACTCCTGGAAAGGCGGGTATCTTTTGACGAAGATGTCCCGCGTCGTCTGGGCCGTCCGGTCGCGTCGGGTCGCGACTCGCTTTGTCTGACGCAATTCCGGTCGGAAAGCCGTTTCGCACTTTCCTGGAATTGCGCGCAGGCGAACCGCCGGCGCTTCCCGACCCGGCCCCACAAATAGGCCAGTCTTTTCAACGGCCTATTAGACGAAAAAGAAATTTTGCGCCGCACCGTGTGCCACATTCCATGCCCATTTCGAGCGAATGGGACATCAATGCGACTCACGCCGCGCTCACCATTTTGTTACGGCCAGCGAACCTCGGGCGGCAGGCTGGAGAGAATGGACGCGACATTGCCGCCGGTCTTCAGTCCGAAGATGGTGCCGCGATCGTGAAGCAGATTGAATTCGACATAGCGGCCGCGGCGGATGAGCTGTTCGTCACGGTCGCCATCGGTCCAGTTCTCGTTGAAGTTGGCGCGCACGAGGTGACCGTAGACGACGAGAAAGGAGCGGCCGACATCCTGGACGAAGTTGAAATCGGCATTCCAGCCGCCTTTGTCCTCCCCCGAATGCAGCCAGTCGAAGAAGATGCCGCCGGTGCCGCGCGGCTCGTTGCGGTGCGACAGATAGAAGTACTCGTCGCACCAGGCCTTGAATTTCGGGTAATCGGCGACCGCGGCATTCTTCTCGCAAGCGAATTGCATGGCGCGATGGAAGGCGAGAGTATCAGGGTCGTCCTGGGTGCGGCGGCGATCGAGCACCGGTGTCAGATCGGCGCCGCCGCCGAACCATTGGCGCGATGTTACCACCATGCGCGTGTTCATGTGCACGGCCGGAACGTTGGGATTCCACGGGTGCGCGATCAGCGAAATGCCGGATGCCCAGAAGCGCGGGTCTTCCTCGGCGCCGGGCATCTGCTTCCTGAATTCGGGCGAGAACTCGCCATGGACGGTCGAAGTGTGGACGCCGACCTTTTCGAAGACACGGCCGTGCATCATCGACATGGTACCGCCGCCGCCACGTCCCTCGTCGCGTTCCCACGGCGTCTTTTCGAAACGGCCCGGCGACCACGAGGCCAGCGGCCCGCCAAGGTCCTGCTCGATCTGCTCGAAAGTGGCGCAGATGCGTTCGCGCAGCGCCTCGAACCACAGCCGTGCCTTCATCTTCTTCTGTTCGATGTCGGCGGGCAGGCCTGCCGGTATTTCTGGTCGTTCCAAGTGCCGTCTCCGGTTGGGGCGGCGAGTCCCACAAATGACTCGTCTTTTGCCGGCGCGATCCCTAATCTCTTAAGGGCAAGGGTCAAGTCACTTTGGTTTTGCGCATGATCCTTTCCGAAACTCGATTCCGATTTCGGGTCATGCGCCAGGTGCAAGGAGCTGTTTCGTGCGCACCCCGGCAAGACCGCCGCTGGATGGCCTGAAGAAAAGGCTCGATCAAAGCCGGGCCGAGCGCGTGCGTATGCCGCGTGACGGTTTCCTGCGCGAGACCTTCGTGCTGCCGCGCTCCGATGCGCGGCTCAAGGCCAAGGAATGGTTCGAGCGCTTTCCCAAGCAGGCCTACTGGACCGAAATCGAAAGCTGGTTCGAGCGGCCGGGCGACCTGATTGAGTTCACCATCAGGCGGTTGCCAGCGGCGGACTAGGATGTCCTCGAGAGAGGCGGAGCAACCAGCCGCCTAGCGCCTGTGCCTTCCCTCGCCAGCCGGTCGCCCTTGTTGCGCAGCGGGCATTTGTCGATCGACATGCAGCCGCAGCCGATGCAGTCGGTCAGCCCGTCGCGCAGTTTCTTCAACTGGGCGATCTTGTGATCGAGCCCGTCGCGCCAGGCGGTCGACAAAACGTTCCAGTCATCGCGCGTTGGCGTGCGGCCTTCTGGCAGCGATGCCAGGGCTTCACCGATCTCGGCCAGCGAGATGCCGACCTCCTGCGCGACCTTGATGATCGCCACGCGCCGCAGCACGTCGCGGCCGTAGCGGCGCTGGTTTCCCGCCGTACGGTGGCTGCGGATCAGGCCGCGGGCCTCATAGAAATGCAATGCCGACACCGCCACACCGCTGCGCATGGCCACTTGGCCGACTGTTAATTCCGTGACAGCAGCCATTTCGCACTTTCCGCTTGACCTCAAGTTAAGTTGAGCTTGTAGCGAAGAAATATCGTTTGGGCAAATGCGGGAGAAGGCGATGTGCGCCTGGGTGAGAATAAGTGGAGAAACCCCTGTCGTCGTCGACGATAGGGGTGATGTTGTCGATGGGTTGTGGATTCTATCCGAGTTGCCGGACGGCTTCGCCCGTCACCATGGCGACGGAAAGCGCGACGTTGATGCTGCGCGCCGTACCCTGCATCGGGATGGTCAGCCGGGCATCCGCCGCCTGATGGACGGGATCCGGCACGCCTGCGGATTCCCGGCCGAACAGGAGTATGTCGCCTTCGGCGAAGATGAAGCTGGTGTAGGCCGTCGTGGCTTTGGTCGACAGCAGCACCAGCCGGCGCGGACCAGCCTTGCGCCATTCCTCGAAGGCATGCCAGTCGACATGCCGGGTCAGGGCAGCCATTTCGAGGTAGTCCATGCCGGCTCGCTTGAGCGCTTTGTCGGAGAGCGGAAATCCGGTCGGTTCGATGATGTCGACGCCAAGTCCGAGGCACGCGGCGAAGCGCAGGATTGTGCCGGTGTTGCCGGCAATGTCAGGCTGGTAGAGCGCGATGCGGAGACGACAGTTCATTTCCGCGTCCTTCTAATAAGTGGCGGATCGGCCACAGCGGCTTGGCGGTTTTGGAAATTGCTGGACCTGCGGGTGGCCATTTTCTGCGAAGTCGGTTATACGGCCAGCATTGTCAACCCGAACCGATGGAGGGGTAATTCATGATGACCATGCACATCCAGCGCCCCTCTCGTGGGCTTACCTGCCTGCCGGCGGTTTCGGTACGACGATTCTCCTGACTCTCTAAGACTTGATCGCACCGATTCCCGCCGAAACGATTTTTCGGCTCTCGAAGGAATCCTGCGATGTTTTTCAAAAAGTCAAAAGGGCTGAACGCCCCAGCTGAACCTGTCCGGACCGATGCTTGTCATGTCCAGACCGACGCAATGCGTGCCTCCGGCCGAATGCCGGCGGACGATATTGCTTCGCCTTTTTATCTCGATTTTCACACGGAGGACGGACCGATGTTCGATCCCTATAGAATACCTGGCTCGAGGAGCCTGCATATCCACCGACTGCCGACCTGGGCGCTGCTGATCGGCGACACCTATTCGTCGGCGGTTCACGCCGAGGTTCGCCGCCGGCCGCATCGCGGCATGCTGCCGGATGTCGATTTTTCGCGCGCGGTTCCCGATCTGAGCCGGCCTTCGCTGGTGCGCCGGATCATCCGGCTGATCCGGCCGGGCGCGAAAAACCGGGCTGGCGGCACCGTGTCGTCAGGATCGTCTGGCGCAGCTGTCGGCGAAAAGCCCGCGAGCCCCTATATTGCGCGAAGCAGGGCCGACGGTCCGGGTGATTCCAGACCGTCGGCCCTTGACGCCATGGGTTCCGGGGATTTCGTACGCTCACGTGCCGCGTAAGCGGCAAACACATTTCACAGGCATAACCTATGTTGTTGTTTAGCTGGTTTGAAAAAAGGCTCGATCCGTTCCCCGCAGCGGAACCGGTCGAGCCGCCCAAGACGCTGGTTGCCTTCTGCCTGCATTATACGCGCGGCGCATGGCCCTATATCCTTTTCGACGCGGTGCTGGTGACGGCCATCGCGATCGCCGAAGTATGGATGTTCGGCTTCCTCGGCCGCATCGTCGACTGGCTGTCGGGGCAGAATCGCGAAACCTTCCTGCAGACGGAAGCCTGGAAGCTCACCGGCATGGCCTTCATCGTGCTGTTCGCGCTGCCGGGCACGGTATGGCTGCATTCGTTTCTCAACCAGCAGACGCTGATGGGCAATTATCCCATGCGCATCCGCTGGCAGGTGCACCGCTATCTGCTCAAGCAGTCGATGAGTTTCTACCAGGACGAGTTCGCCGGCCGCATCGCGACAAAGCTGATGCAGACGGCTCTCGCCGTGCGCGAATGCGTCATCAAGGTGATCGACGTCCTGAACTACGTTATCGTCTATTTCCTCGGCATGCTGCTCATCGTCGGCTCGGCCGACTGGCGGCTGGCCGCGCCGCTCGGCTTCTGGCTGGTCGGCTATATCCTTTTGCTGCGATTTTTCATTCCCCGGCTGGGCAAGGTCGGCGAGGAGCAGGCCAATGCGCGCTCGATCATGACCGGCCGGGTCGTTGACAGCTACTCCAACATCCAGACGGTCAAGCTGTTCAGCCATGCACGCCGCGAAGCGTCATTCGCCAAAGACGGCATGTCCGGCTTTCTCGAAACGGTCTACCGGTCGATGCGGCTGGTAACAGTGCTTTTTGGCTCGCTTTACATCCTGAATGCATTGCTCTTGTTCTCTGTCACCGCGATGGCGTTGTGGCTGTGGCTGGGGCAAGCCGTGACGATCGGCGCGGTCGCCGTGGTCATCGGCCTTGTGCTCAGGATGTGGGGCATGTCGCAATGGATCATGTGGGAAATGTCGGGCCTGTTCGAGAACATCGGCACGGTGCAGGACGGCATCGCCTCGATCTCGCTGCCGCGCCTTGTCGAGGACAGGCCGGACGCGAAGGAGATCAGCGTTTCCAGGGGTGAGATCCGCTTCGAGGATATCCGCTTCCACTACGGCAAGCAGAAGGGTGTGATCGAAGGCCTGTCGCTGGCGGTGAAGCCGGGCGAGAAGGTCGGCATCGTCGGCCGCTCCGGCGCCGGCAAGTCGACGCTGGTCAACCTGTTGCTGCGCTTCTACGACCTCGAAGCCGGGCAGATATTGATCGACGGCCAGGAGATCGCCGGTGTGAAGCAGGATTCGCTGCGTGCGCAGATCGGCATGGTCACGCAGGACACCTCGCTGCTGCATCGTTCGGTGCGCGAGAACATCCTCTATGGCCGGCCCGATGCCACCGACGAGATGCTTGTCGAGGCAGCGCGGCGCGCCGAGGCGCTGGATTTCATATCAGGGCTTTCGGATGCCGGTGGCCGGAAGGGCTTCGATGCCCATGTCGGCGACCGCGGCGTCAAATTGTCCGGCGGCCAGCGTCAACGCATCGCCATTGCTCGCGTTATGTTGAAGGATGCGCCAATACTTATCCTTGACGAAGCGACCTCGGCGCTTGATTCCGAAGCCGAGGCGGCGATCCAGGAGAACCTCTACAAGCTCATGCAAGGCAAGACCGTCATCGCCATCGCGCACCGACTGTCGACCATCGCGGCGATGGACAGGCTGGTGGTGATGGACAAAGGCCGTGTCATCGAGGAAGGTTCGCACGAGGAACTCGTCGCCCGCGGCGGGCTCTACGCGCAGCTCTGGCAGCGCCAGTCGGGCGGGTTCCTGCTTGAGGGCGGTCCCGCCGACCCCGCCAACGATGCACTTGCAGAGGGGCAAGCCGCAGAATGATGGCCGCCGCATGATGACAGCCGTCTATCGCTGGTTCGAGAACTGGGTCTATCCGTTCAGGGAGCCAGCGAATCTTCGGCCACCGACCAGCGTCGGCGGCTTTCTCTGGCACTATGTCGGCCAGGCGAAGTTCGCCTTCTTCGCCATGCTGGTCATCGGCGGTATCGCGCCGCTGGTCGAGGCCGGCCTGTTCTACTTCGTCGGGCGGCTGGTCGATATTCTCGACCAGCTTCCCGCCGAGCGCAACTGGCACGCACTGTGGGCCGCCGCCGGTCCTGAACTGGTTTTCATGGTCGTGGTGGTGCTGGTCATCCGCACCGTCGTCGTCGGCCTGTCGGCGCTGGTCGATGAACAGACCATCACGCCGGGCTTCTACAATCTGGTGCGCTGGCAGGCACACCGGCATGTCTCGCGCCAGTCCTACGCCTTTTTCCAGAACGATTTCGCCGGCCGCATCGCGACAAAGGTCTGGCAGGCGGGGCAAGCCACCGGCGACCTGATGGAAAGCTTCATCGAGGTCGTCTGGTTCATGATCGTCTACACGGTGACGACGCTGGCGCTGGTCGCAGGCCTCGATCTCAGGCTGGCGGTGCTGGTGGTGATCTGGATTTCCGCTTTCGCTTGGCTGGCCAAGCTCTACTTGCCGGCAATCCGCAAGCATGCCGAGGAAACCGCCGAGGCCGGCTCGATGATCACCGGTCGCATCGTCGATTCCTATTCCAACGTGCAGACGCTGAAACTGTTCTCGGCCGACGGCGACGACCGCTACATCAGGAACGGTTTCGACATCTACCTCGACGCATTGCGCCCGTTCACCCGCCGGCTGACCGGCGTGCGCATGGCGTTGACGACGCTGTCGGGCATCATGATCACGGCGATCGGCTGCTTTGCCGTTTATCTCTGGGTCGAGGGCTCGATCACCGTCGGCGCAGTCGCCTTCACGCTGTCGCTGGTGCTGCGGCTCAACATGCTGCTCGGCCGGCTGATGATGCAGCTCAACAGCATCTTGCGAAACCTCGGCGTGCTGGAGAACTCCAAGGCGCTGATTTCGCAGCCGCTCGGCCTCGCCGATGCGCCCGACGCCAAGGAACTTGTCGTGGCGGGCGGGCGTATCGAGGTGAAGAACGTCGAGTTCCATTACGGCAAAGGGTTCGGCGTGCTGAACGGCATCGACCTTGTCGTCAGGCCGGGCGAGAAGGTCGGGCTGGTCGGACCGTCGGGCGCCGGCAAGACGACGCTCGCCAATCTGGTCCTGCGGCTCTACGATCTGGAGGGCGGCTCCATCACCATCGATGGCCAAGACGTCTCCGATGTCACGCAAAACTCGCTGCGCGCTAATATCGGCGTCGTCAGCCAGGACACGGCGCTGTTCCACCGTTCACTGCGCGACAACATCAAGCTCGGCATGCCAGACGCGACCGATGCGGAGGTGATCGCGGCGGCGAAAAAGGCCGAGGCGCACGAGTTCATTCTGACCTTGCGCGACAACAGGGACCGCGCCGGCTACGAGGCTTTTGTCGGCGAGCGCGGCGTCAAACTGTCAGGCGGACAGCGCCAGCGCGTGG